>CAYSWE010000253.1:0-7161 GCA_964434515.1 uncultured Phycisphaerales bacterium
TTACGTTTCAGGCGGAGGACGAGATCGCCGCGGTCTGTTCGACCATCGGTGCCGCCTACGCCGGCTTGCTCGCAGTCACGGGAAGCTCGGGCCCCGGCATCGCGCTCAAGGGCGAGGCTCTGGGCTTGGCGGTCATGGTGGAACTGCCGCTCGTCGTTCTCAACGTGCAGCGCGGCGGTCCATCGACCGGTTTGCCGACCAAGACCGAGCAAGCGGATCTGATGCAGGCCGTGTTTGGTCGCAATGGTGAGTGTCCCATGCCGATCCTCGCAGCGTCGAGCCCGGCGGACTGCTTTGCCACGGCGATCGAGGCGTTCCGCATCGCGGTCAAGTACATGACGCCGGTCATGCTGCTCAGCGACGGTTACCTGGCGAATGGGGCCGAACCGTGGCTTCTCCCCAAGATCGAGGACTTGCCGAAGCTCGACGTCGACTTCCGCACGGACCCGGAGGGCTATCAGCCCTACATGCGCGATCCGGAGACGCTGGCGCGCCCGTGGGTCAAGGCCGGGACGCCCGGACTGCGGCATCGTGTCGGCGGACTCGAGAAGCAGGATGGGTCGGGCAACGTTTCCTATGACCCCGACAACCACTTCCACATGGTCAAGACGCGGCAAGCCAAGGTCGAGGCCGTGGCCAACGACATGCCCGATCCGGTTCTCGATGGACCGGAGTCGGGCAAGCTGCTGGTCGTTGGATGGGGGTCGACCGCCGGCGCGATCGTCGGCGGTTCGGACCGCGCGCGTGCGGACGGGGCGAGTGTGTCGCGCCTGCATCTGCGGCACGTTTGGCCGTTGCCGAAATCGCTGGCTTCGGTCTTTGCTCGGTTCGAGAAGATCCTCGTTCCCGAGATGAACATGGGGCAGCTCGTCAAGCTGCTCGCGGCCGAGATCCCGGCCAACTACGTGCCCTTCCACAAGGTCACGGGGCGTCCATTCACCAACGACGAAATCGCCAAGAAGATCAAAGAGGTGCTCGCATGACGGCGACCGTCCCAGATTCCAAGAGCAAGCTCAGCAAGAAGGACTTCAAGTCCGATCAGGATGTCCGTTGGTGCCCCGGCTGCGGGGACTATAGCATCCTCAACTCCGTGCAGCAGGCCTTCGCCGAGCTCGGCAAGGACCGCGACAATGTTGCGATCATCTCTGGCATTGGCTGTTCCAGTCGTTTTCCGTATTACATGGATACGTATGGGTTCCATACGATCCATGGGCGGGCCCCGGCGATTGCGACCGGACTCAAGATCGCCAATCCCGATCTCGATGTCTGGGTGATTTCGGGCGACGGCGACGCGCTTTCCATCGGCGGCAACCACCTGATCCACTTGTTGCGTCGCGACGTCGGGCTGCGCCTCTTGATGTTCAACAATCGGATCTACGGTTTGACGAAGGGGCAGTACTCGCCGACATCGGAGCAGGGGAAGGTCACCAAGTCGACGCCTGTCGGTTCGCTCGACGCGCCGTTCAACCCCACCGCATTGGCGATTGGGGCCGGTGCGACCTTTGTCGCGCGCACGGTGGATGTCATGGGGCCGCACCTGCGCAGTGTGCTCAAACAGGCCGATGAGCACGACGGTTGTGCGTTCATTGAAATCATGCAGAACTGCAATATTTTCAATGACAAGGCGTGGGAGCCGATCGTCGACAAGAAGGTCCGCGATGACCAGCTCATCGACTTGCGCGACGGCGAGCCGCTGGTCTTCGGCAAGAACGGTGACAAGGGGCTCGTCTGGGAAGGGCGCGGTTTGCGCGTCGTAAGTCTCTCCGACACCGCGAAGGAGGACTTGGTTGTTTGGGATTCCACGGATCCCAATCCGACGTTGGCGTTCGCCGCGGCCCACCTCCGTGAGACGATCGACCCGACGGCCATCGGAGTGCTGCGCAACGTCGGTGGCGTGCCCAACTACGAGGCCCTCGTGCACGAGCAGATCGCCAATGTGCAGAAGACCAAGCCAACGCGTAGCCTTGAGGAACTCATCCACGACGGCAACACGTGGGAAGTCTCCTAGAAGCGCGGTTGCGCAAGCCCTAAGAGTTGCCGACGTCCTTGAGCTGCTGCTTCAGGTAGTCGAGGTCGTCGGCGAACTGCGCTAAGGCCAGGCGGTCGGACTCTTCGAGAGCCTTGAACTTGGCGGTGACCGAGACGCCCCAGGCGCCGTCTTCTTCGCGCGCTTCGGAGTCGCTGATCGTCGCGTCGATGTTGAAGTAGTCCTTCTTGCAGAGCTTGACTTTGAACTTGGTGTTCAGGTCTCGTCCCGGTTCGAACAGCGATTCGATGTCGGCCTTGGAGAGGCCGCGCCCGCCGCCATCCCACGAAAAACGGATGTGCTCGTGATCGACGCTCAGGACCGTGCCGAGCCCAGTGCGGCGTCCGCCCATCGTGGCGATCCGTTCGGCATCGTCGAACTCGAACAGCACGTTGGAGTCGCCGATGACCGTTGGCGTATCCTCACGCTGCATGAGGCCGAGCAGATGGTTCTTCGCGTCCTCGACTTCGTCGAACATCGGCACGACCTTGTCGACGCCGATCTGCGTCAGCACATCCCTGCAGAACGCGGATGGCTGGGCGATCACCAGGTCGCCGCCTTCGGCGCGGAGCCGCTTGTTGGCCTTGATGATGGCGCCGAGCGCCGTCGAGTTGATGAACTTGACCAGCCGCAGATTGAGGATCGCGTAGGTGTAGCCCGAAGCGATGAGTTGGTCGACTTCCTCCTGAAGCTTCGGTGCATAAAACGTGTCGAACTCGCCGCGGAGTCGGAACTCGGCAAAGTGTTCGTAGAGCAGCTTGTCGATCTTCATGGACGTCTCGTTTCCCACTGGCCATGCGGAATCCGGGTGGACGACGTGTCGGGGGGGATGCCGCGTAGAGCGTTGCAGGGAGCAACGTAGACCGGAACGTCGAGAGGGTCCAGGCCTGTGGCGGCCGCAAACGGCTGTTGTTGTCTGGCTCGGCTGCTAGAGTGCGGTCTTCGGCAACCATGCCTCGCGAGTGCAACCAGTGATTTTTGACCGATTTCGCAAGAAGGAGACTCCAGGACCTGCGAAGGTTCCCGGCGAGGGCGACCCGTGTGACGAGTCCACCGACTTCCTGACCGGCAACCCCGAGGTCGACCGGCGCAGCCTACATCTGTTGCTCGATACGATGGCTGAGGTCGGTTCGACCATCGAGCTGGGTCAGCTGCTCATCGATCTCGTGGACAAGTCGATCGAAGCTACTCAGAGCGAGCGCGGGTTCCTGCTGCTTTCGGAAAGGGAGGGCGGGCCCGTCGAGGTGCGCGTCGCGCGCGCGGCGGGCAAGCGCGAGATCCCGCTTGAGGCAACCTACAGCACGTCGGTCGCCACGAAGGTGCTCGAGACGGGGCAACCCGTTGCCAATATCGTGCAGTCGACGCAGGATGCGTTGGATCTTGGCCAGTCCGTCTATGACCTGAAGCTCCGCGCGGTGATGTGTGTTCCGCTCGAGGCGCAGGGGCGCATGTCGGGCGTGATCTATGTCGACTCGAAGGCCGAGCGGCAAGACTTTACCAACCGGGACCTCGCGTTCTTTGCGGCGCTCGCGCAGCAGTTGGCCATATCGCTCGAGAACGCGCGGCTCTACAACGAGTCGCTCGAGCGCGTTCGCTTGAGCAAGGAACTCGAGCTTGCGCGCAAGATCCAGGAGCAGCTGCTGCCCAACCCGCGCGGGCTCTCGAGCGCGGTCGAGGCCGAGACCTGGTTCCGCCCGGCCGAGGCCGCCTCGGGCGACACGTTCGACGTCGTCACGCATGCCGATGGTGGAGTCGCCGTGCTGCTCGGCGATGTCTCGGGCCACGGGATTGCGTCAGCGCTGATCGCTCACTCGGTGCAGGCCGCCTTGCGTTCGTATCTCGAGGTCCTCACCGACGTCGGCGAAGTCATGCGCCGGCTCAATGCGCGCTTCACCGCGGGCATCGAGACGGGCAGTTTCATGAGCATGATGGTGGCCCGCGTTTGGCCCGACGGCGACGCCCTGCGTGTTCAGCACGTCAACGCCGGGCACGGGTGCTCGTGGATCATTCGCTCGTCTGGTGTCGAGACGATCGACATCGCTGGCCCCGCGCTCGGCATGGTGCCGGAGTTCGATTACGTGAGCAGCGACAGTGTCATGCTCGGCCGGGGCGACCTGCTCTTTCTTTGCAGCGATGGCGTGACGGAAGCGCGGAACGCGGCGCGGGACATGCTCGGCGAGGCCCGGCTCATCGATGTCCTGGCGTCGATGCATGGCAAGGGGCCTGCGGCGCTCGTTGGTGCGGTGCGCGAGTGCCTCGAGCAATTCGTTGGGGGCGTGGAGTTCGAGGACGACGTCATGTTGCTCGCCTTGGCAATGCCGGACTGAGCGCCGGCCGGCCGACGGGCCAATCCACTCTACAGCCTCACTGGCCTGCCGGCCGATCCATGGATCTATGGCGTCTGGTCCATTGCTCTCACTCTCGCCTGTCTTCACGCGGGTCGCTTCCGATGCTGCCGGTGTTCTGGCTCCCGTCGTCCTGGACGGCTCGCTGCTGGACAGGTGGCACTGGATCGATGCGTTTGGGATCGCCGGGCGCTACGGCGCTGTCGCTGTCATCTGGCTGCTTGCGTTCTTGGTGTTTCACCTTGGCTCCAAGGCAGTCGGCATCTCCCATGCATGCCTGTCCCGCTCGTTTGCGGTGTCCGTGCTCTGGCTGGTCGTCCTGATCGCGATCCTCCTCATCCCGGATCCCTCGCGGCTCGTGGTGCTCGGCGTGCTTGGCTTCGCGGTCCTCGCGTGGTTCGTCACAGGCAAGGTCCTACTGCGCGCCACCTTGTCGCAGACCGCGTTTCTCGGCTTATTCGCGTCGTTCTCGGCCTCGATGTTCGTGCTCGTGGCCGAACTCGGGATGGGCTAGCCGCGGAAAGCATCGCGGGACTGTCCGCCACCCGTTGCCCCCTGGGTGGCGGACAGCCCACGAAAGACGCAGGGGTCGGGTCCGTGCTATACCCAGTTGCGACGTCCGGTTGCCCGGTTGAAGCTACAATGGGGTTGACCTCTGCGACGATCCCTGGGATATCAAACAGCGTACCACCGAGAGCTCCATCTCTATGTCTGGATTGAATAAGGACTTAGCGAATACCTGTGGGTTTGGGCCGGACGCAGTGTTCCCCCTGGGTAGCGATTTCCGGGGCGGCTTCCGCGGGGGCGGATGATGGGGCGGCGTCGGCGTCGCAAGCGCAAGCGTGTGCTGGCGATGATCGCGGTGCTTCTGGCGGTGCTCGTGTGGCTGACGTTCGATGGCCGGATCCCGTTGTCTGGGGACCGCGTCGGGACCGGCAGTGGCGCGCGGCGCAGCACGCGCGCCGCGGCGCCCTCGGGACGGACCGTGCCGCAGGCCGCGGTTCCCCGGACTACCGAGGTCGGGCCGAGCGATGGCAGGATCGTCGATCGCGTCGCGGGCCGCCGCGCGCGCCTCGGTTGGCTGCTCGAGTCGGGCGACTTCGTAGCAGCGGCCACGCTGGCTCGCGCGATGGCCGAGCACGGTGCGACCCCGGCGGAGCGTGAGTTCGGAGCTTCGGCACTCGATGCCAGTTCGGGGGCGGTGGTGCGCGCGCTGGAGGCGCAGCTTCGGGTGGCGGCCCAGGATGGTCGGGCGCGGCGCGTCGAGGAGGACTATGCCTTGCTGCGGCAGCTCGCTCCACGGCGGGCCGACGCACTGTTCTTTGAGGTTCGAGCCCCGGTACCTGCCGCGGGTGATTCGCTGGCCAGTCTACGGGCCGTACTGCCGATCGTGCTCGATGCCACGACAGAGCTTTGGAAGCTCGGCCGTGCTGATTGCGTGCTGCGCGTCCGCGGCGAGCGTGGCGGCTACCGCTACAAGACGGTCTCGATTGCCGAGTTGGATCCCGTCGTGCTGCGGCGAGGCTTGCTTCGGGCCTTCGATGTGGACGGCAGGGCCGGACCCTTCGCGGCGATGGCGCGTCTGTTCGAACGTGCCGAGCGACCGTTCGCTGCGCGCCTGGTGCGCTGCGGCGTCAGGCCGGCGGCGCCTCGGGATCCTTCCCACGCAACCAAAGGAAGCCGGTAATGACCAGTGCTCCCGCGGCGAGGCATACCGGCCAGAGCTTCGGTGAGAGGAATGCTACAGGGATGTAGCCGCAGCCGAGACTGACGAGCATCACGAGCACAGCGTACGGCATCTGGGTTTGGACGTGGTCGAGGTGATCGGAGGCGGATGCGACGGACGACAGCACGGTGGTGTCGGAGATCGGGGAACAATGATCCCCGAAAATGCTGCCTTCCAACACGGCGCCGATGCTCAGGATCATGAGCATGGGGCCACCCATTGCAGTCGTTTGGCCGAGGGTGTGGCCGAGCAGTACCACGAGCGGCAAGAGGATCGCCATGGTCGACCAGGAGCTCCCAGTGGCGAACGCTACGAGGCATGCCAGCAGGAACAACAGCGTCGGCAAGAGGAGTGGTGGCAGGGAGCCCTGGGTCAAGGCGACGAGATAGTGCGCCGTGCCGAGGTCTTTGCACACGAAGCCGATGCACCAGGCGAGCATCAGGATGACGACGGCGAAGAACAGGCCGGCCACGGCTTTCCAGCCCGCCTTCAGGATGTCCGTCAGGCCCAGGATCGACTGCGACAGCGCCAGAAACGCCGCGCTCCCCGCCGCCGCTGCCGCGCCATAGAGAATCGCTGCCGCCGAGTCCGCGTCCTTGAGCACGGAGCGCCACACTGCCGGATCGAAGGAGAACGCCGTGTGTGTCGCGCTCGCTCCGGAGTACCACATGTAGCCGAGCGTGACGGTGATCAGAATGCCGATCGGGATGGCTGCATTGAACCAGCGTGGCGGCGCGCCTTCCTTGGGTTTCGTGTCAGTCAAGGCACGACTCACGAGCGGCTTTGCGCCGTCGCGGAGCACCTTGCCCTCGTGGCGCGCGCGGCGTTCCGCCAGCAGCATGGGGCCGAACTCGCGCTTGAGCAGGATGGTCGCGACCACCATGAACAGCGTGAAGATGCAGTAGAAGCGAAACGGCAGCGTAGCCAGGAAGATCTCGAAGCCGTCGGCTTGCGCGTAGGCGGTCCCGTCCGCGCGAGTGACTTCCGGGAGTTGCTCGGAGAAGGTCGAAATCTCGTAGGCGACCCAGGTCGAGAGCATCGAAATGCCGGCGACCGGCGCCGCG
>CAYSWE010000254.1:0-7151 GCA_964434515.1 uncultured Phycisphaerales bacterium
CAGAACGGAGAGACCGATCACGGTTTCGTCGCCGTGCAGGACGTGAGTTTCGCGTGTCGCGCCGGGGAGATCGTCGGGCTGCTCGGTCCCAACGGCGCCGGCAAGACGACGACGCTTCGGATGCTGTCGACGGTTCTACGCCCGACCCTCGGGACCGCCCGTGTCGCTGGCTGTGACGTGCGCCGCAATCCCGAGGAGGTGCGTGGCAAGATCGGTTTCCTCTCCGGCAACACGGCGCTCTATCCACGACTGACGGTGCGCGAGACGCTTGAGTTCTTCGGTCGCTTGCACGGGTTTGATGGATCGGAACTCGATGGGCGCGTCGACAATGTGATCCAGGCCTTGGATATGCACGAGTATGCCGACCGACGACTCGAGCATCTGTCCACCGGCATGGCTCAAAAAGCCAACATCGGCCGCACGCTGCTGCATGATCCGCCTGTCCTCATCCTGGACGAGCCGACCAGCGGGCTCGATATCCTCGGCGCCGCGGCGATGATCGACTTCGTCAGCGAGATGAAGGAGCGCGGCAAGAGCGTGATCTTCTCCACGCACATCCTGTCCGAGGCCGAACGCCTCTGCGACCGGATCGGAATCCTCAACGCCGGTCAGCTGCATGCCGTGGGTACGCTCGACGAACTCCGCGAGCGTACCGGGGAGAGCTACCTCGACGACATCTTCATGGCCTTGGTGCGTGAGGCGTCGAGCGGAACATCGGACCGATGAAGTCCGGCTTTCGGCGCAGGGACGTGCGCACGCTCCAGGTCCTCCTGGTGAAGGAGCTGCGCGACCTGGCGCGCGACCGCAAGGTGCTCTATGCGGCGATCCTCCTGCCCGCCCTCCTGTTCCCGTTGCTCATGGCGTTTTCCGGGGAACTGTTTCACCAGGCGGAGCAAGACGTTGCGAACCCCGCGGTCCGCATCGGCATCGTTGCGCCCAAGGGGCAGGCCCCAGGCTTGAATGCGGCGGTCGCCAGCATGCGCAACACGACCTGGGCGCGTGGCGGCTCACGTGCCCAGGTCCGTGACTCGGAGCTCGACGCGGTGGTCCTCGTGCACCGCACAGAGGGACGTGCCGATCGATTCACCATTCTGTTCGATACGAACCGCGAGGCCTCACGCCTAGCGCGCGAGCGACTCGAGAAGGCGTTCGCAGCCGCGCTTGCCCAACAACGGCGCAACCGGATTCGACAAGCGTCGCCCATCGATGCGGAACACCTACCCGCGCAGTCCGTCGAGGCCGTGGATCTCGGTTCGGTGGCGACCGGCGCCGCGAGGCAAACACCCCAGTTCCTGCCAATGCTGCTGGTGCTGATTCTGCTGTCTGCCTCGGCGTTTGCGGCGATCGACCTGTTCCCGGGAGAGCGTGAACGCGGCACGCTCGAGACGCTGCTGGTGCAGCCGATTCGCCCGTCGGCGGTGTTGGCGGCCAAGTACATCGCAGTCTTTCTGATCAGCGTCGTGGCGGTCACCGCCAATCTTTCCGGAACTCTGGTTTCGGCGTCGATCGGCGCTGGATCCGGGATCGAGCTCTCGTTTGAGGCGGTGCTCGGCCTGTTCGTGGTGGCCGTCCCGCTCGCGCTCTTTGTCTCCGCGCTCCTGGTGCGCGTAGTCGCCCGCTCACGCAGCGTGCGCGAGGCCCAAAACTACCTGCTGCCTCTGACGCTCTTGTGCCTCATGCCGCCATTCGTTGCCGGCTCGCCCAACGTGCCGTTCGACGCTTTCACGGCCTGCCTGCCGATCGCCGGCCCGGCGTTGGCCTTTCGAGAGATCGCGTCCGGGCACTTCGCGCTCGTCCCGCTGGCGCTCATGACGATCGCCACAGTCGCGGCCAGCGCACTGGTTCTGACCGGTGCACTGAAACACCTGTCGAACGAAGAGAAGCTCTTGCCGGACACCGGCAAGCGTGCGTCCTCGGCGCGCGGGCTCATGGTCGTGCTGGGGTCCATCCTCGGGCTCTACACGGTCGGGCCGTTCTGCCTCGGGCCTTCGCCGATCCTCAGCCTGGTACTGCCACTGGTGCTGTTCACCGCTTTGCCGCCGATCGTTCTGGGTCGCTGGGCCGGCATGCCGATCCGTCGTTTGTTCGCCGTGCCAGCCCCATCCTCGCGCGCGACGATGACCGGCATCTTCGCCGGCATCGGACTGGCGCTGCTCGTGACCAGCATCGCCAATCTGCAAGAAAACCTGCTGCCGGTCCCCAAGGTGTTCCAGGACGCCGTGCAACGCATCTTTGGCGACTCGTTACCGCCGCTGCCCGTCATGCTGGTCGTCATGGCTGTGTTGCCGGCGCTGTTCGAAGAGCTGCTGTATCGGCGGTTCTTGCTCGACACGATGCTGCGCCGCACCAGCGCCACGAAAGCTCTCGTGGTCACTGCTGCACTCTTCGCCGCACAGCATCTGAGTATCTTCCGGGTGTTTCCAACCTTCGCCGCAGGGCTCGTGCTCGGCTGGCTGGTGTTGTCGACGCACGCGTTCTGGACCGCGCCGATCGCGCACGCGATCAGCAACGGGCTCGTACTGCTCTGCTCGCTCGAGACGTCCCCGCTGCACGGGACCTCGGTCGCCGACTTCGTCACGAGCGATGCTCTAGCGCTCGTTCGAATCCCAATCGCGCTCGTGCTGATCCTTGGACCGCGGCAACTGTTGTATCGTCACCGGCGCTGGGAACCCAAGCGCCACACGTGGTGCAAGACCACGGCAGTGTGATCCAAGGCGAGTTTTTCTGAGTCCGAGCAACACCAAACCCGTCTCCGCGCGATGTAGTCTCTATGTTGCAACGAGTCTTGGTGTTGTCGTTCTTGGTCGGGGTTGGTGGGGTCCAGGGATCCGGGTCCGGGAGTGTGCTGGCGCGCGCGCGGCAAGCGGTCAGGGCCGAGCCGCGCGACGCCGCAGCGCTGCGTGCACTCCTGTTCGCCGAGCTCGGCTCGGGCGAGCCGACGAGCGCTCTCGCCATCGTGCGCCGCCTGCGTGCCGTGCTCGAGCCGGGCCTCGAGCGCGATGCCTTGCGGGTACTCGCGGTTCGCTTGGGAGGGAAGACGACCCAACGACTCGCATCGTTGTGGACTGTGGCCGCGGCCGAGCGCCAGCAGGGCTCGAGCGATCGCCTGCGGCGCACCCTGGTCGCGATTGCCCGGCTCGGTGCAGAGCCTCGCGCGGTCGACTATGCGCTGGCCGAGCTTCACGGTTCGCCGGGGTCGAAGTTCTTGCCGGCCGTCGCGCGCGCCGCGCTGTCTCGGTTCCTCGCCGATGTGCCGAGCGAGCCATGCCTCCGACGCCTGCGCGCCTACCTGCGGCGCCCACGCGTCACGGGGACAGAGCTTGTGGCTGAAAGCCGTGCTTGGCTCGCCAAACTGCAGCGTCTTGCTCCATTGCATCCACCGCCTTTCGTCGACGCAGCCTGGCTGGCCGCGCGCGTCCGTCGGCTGAGACGAGCCATCGCTGCGGAGCAGAAGCGCGTGCCGCGGCTGCGCAAGCGGCTCGCCCGGCTCGATGCCCAACTCGAGCGCGTCGGTAACCTGCTGCGCAAGGACGGCCGGTCCAACCGGCAGACGATCCGTACCGATCGCGCCCGCATCGAGCGTGACCTCGCTCGGGGGCGGACCACGATCGGTCGGCTGCAGCGTGAGCTGGCCGAGGCTCTCGATTGGCAAAGCAGGCAGCACCGTGGCACCGCCGCCGCCGCTTCACGGTGAGCTACTGTCCCGATGCGCTACTGCCCCGATGGGCTACCGTGGCTCTATTTCCAAGACACGAGCGCGAGACGTAGGTTTTCGACTTCTTCGAATCCCGCCGCCAGGTACGCGCGAACCGCTGGCGTGTTCGCCCGGCTGACGTGTAGACCGACGCAGGGCCATCGATCCAAGAGGCCGCGACTCACCTCCGCGACGAGTCCTCGCGCGAGTCCACCGCCGCGCAGCTTGGGTTCGGTATAGACGCCCTCAATCAGTGCGCCCGCCGGGCCTTCGTCGCCGACGTCGAGCTTGGCCGCGGGTTTGCCGTGGACTTCGGTAATCCACGTGCAGCCCGCCGCGATGCGCTCATCGACGCGCGCACGCAGCAAGCCGCGATCGACGCTGGCAGCGGGAATCGCAAGGTCCTCCTCATTGAGCATGAGACTCGCGTGCAGGAGCCACTGGGAGTCGTACGGTGTCGCGATCCGGGCCGGGCGTCCCGAACCCAGCTTGTCGGCGCGGGCCACGCGGAGGAACGGCTGCGAGCGCGAGAGATCGATACGGACTTTCGCCGGAAGCGCGTCAAGAAACGCGGAGACCGCGGCGTCCGGGCCGATCACGATGCGAAAGCCGCGCTCGGTTCTTGTTGCGAGTGAGCGTAGCGCTGCCGCGGACGCCGCCGCACCCGGGGCATCGCTGGCCGGCCCGAGCACGAGGACTCGCACGCTCGAAAAAAACGCGATCATCTGCGGGCCGCCCGCGGTAAAGACCGCATAGAACCGTCCCGCCGCTCGGCGTGCGCCACGCTCGATCCGTTCGATCTCGGCGAGCATCTTGTTGCGCAGATACAAGTGGGCCGGCCTGCCTAGCGGAGCGCTCTCGGCGAGGTCGACGAGCTGATCGACGGACAGCTCGGCGACTCGCCTCACGCGCGCGCCCCCGCGGCGGGCTTGCGCAGCAGGACCAGGCGATTGGTATTCGTCCCCTTGGCGTTGTTGCTCACACCCCAGCAGTTCGCGGTCTTCGTAAAGTTCTGGCTATGGACGGCAACGCCCACGGGCTCGAACCCGGCGCGCGCTGCCACGGGGATCACGGCTTCGTCGAGGCGGATCTTGCCGCCGCGAACCTCGCCAACCTCGAAGACCACCCAACCCGAGCCACAAGTGACGCGGAAGAGTTCGGCAAAGACGCGCTCGAGAAAGGCGCACCAACCGGTGAGGCTTCCGGTCGTGACGATTCCCTTGCCGATGGCCGTGGCATCCAACCTGTTGAACCAGCAGCGCAGCCAGTTGTCCCTGGCGTAGTTGACGACGTTGAGAAACGGCGGTGACGTGATCGTGCACTGCACACTGTCATCCTCGATCCCATCGAGTTGGCCCGCGTCTCCTTGCACGAGCCGCAATGCCTTGCGTGCCCGCTCGAGCCGCTCAAGGTCAGCGGGGGTCACGCTGCGCAGCAGGCTCCTCGACTTTTTCAACAGGATCAACTTGACGTCGCGCTTCGGCGGCGCGACTCCCAGCCGAGCATTGATCTTGCGCTGTGTCTCGATGCTGACGGCTTGGTTGGGAGGCATCGTTCGGCCGGAGAAAAACCCTGAGGAGTGCCCCGTCAGACGATTGGTAGCGACCGAGCGCAGCCAGGCATCGATGGGATCCAGTTCGCCATCCGCTTCGCGCTGACCAAACCATGCCTTCATCCGCCGGAGATCGGCGAGCGTGTCTTCGTGATAGAACGCATCGAGTTCCGGATCGTCCTCTGCCGGGCCCGGGTCCTTGCGACCGAGCATCACGTCGATCCGCGCCGCCGCTGCGTCGAGGTCCTGAGGCGCGAGACGCCCCAGGATCAGGATGCGCGACAACGGATTCACGTCGTTTCCGATCGGGGTCCGGCCGAGCAGGGCTGCTTCTAGGACGGTCGTGCCGCGTCCCATGAACGGGTCTAGCACGCGATCGTCAGGTTCGGTCAGCCGTCCGATGAAAAAGCGTGGTAGCTCGGCCTTGAAGCAGGCGCGATACGACACCTCGTGCAGCGAGTGGCCCTGGCGCTGGCGCGCCGGCCAAAACTCGTTGGTGATTCGCGGCACACGGAAGCCATCGAGGTCCAGCTCGTCGAGCGCAGCGATGCGATCGCCCCGGAACAGGCCGTTCGCGAGCCGAAAGTCACACAGCGATTGGATGAACTCCGGCGCGGCTACCATGCGAGTTCCTCGGTGGCGAACACGGGTCCGGCAATGCAGCTCTTGGCGTAGCGTTTGCCCACGAAGCGCCCGGCCGACGCGACCGAAACCGAGCAGCCGTTGCAGACGCCATAGCCGCAGGCCATGTAGGTCTCAAGGCTCACGTGGCACGCCACACCGCGCTCGGCGGCGCGGCTCGCTACGGCCTTCATCATGGGCTCGGGCCCGCAGCAATAGATGGGTGCCGCGGCGTCCACGGTGCCGGAGGCGATGAGGCTGTCGTAGAGACCGAGCACGTTGCCGCAAAACCCAAGGCTGCCGTCGTCGGTGGCAAGATGGAACCTCGCCGTCGCGCAGAAATCGTCCTGTCCCACGATGGCGGCCGCCGTGGCGCCGCCGAAGAGCACATCCACCGGTCCGCCGCCCGCCGCACCGCGCTCCTTGGTCCAGAGCAAGAACGGCGCGATCCCCACACCGCCAGCAATGCACAGGGGTTCGCGCTCGGCGGCTGCCGGAAACCCTAGGCCTAACGGCCCGGTGACCAGGATCTCCTCGCCGGGATCGAGCGCTGCCAGCCGCCGCGTTCCCGGACCGATCGCCTTGCAGATAAGAGTCGCACCGTCGTCCGTCACGTCAAAGTAGGAGAACGGCCGCGAGAGCAGCACTGGCCAGTCGCGCAGCGTTCGGACCATGCAGAATTGGCCGCCGCGCACGGCCGGGAACTCGCCCGTGACCTCCAAGACGAAGCTCTCCCCGCCCAGCGGACGCACACGCGTCACCCTATACGCTTTGGACTGCATTCGGGCGCATGATAGAACCTGCAGCCACGATTGCCCGCCCGATCTGACTGGCCTACACGACGAACGAACCGAAGCTCTCTTGGAGTCCCCTTGCACCTGACAACCTGGATCCTGTTTCCCGCGATCGGCGCGCTGATTGGCTACGTGACCAACACGATCGCCGTGATGATGCTGTTCCGGCCGCACCGCCCTCGACGCATCCTCGGTCTGCCGATGCACGGACTGATCCCAAAGCGGCAGCCTGAGCTTGCTCGCAAGATCGGTGACGTCGTCGGCACGCACCTGCTGGACCAGAAAGATCTGGTCAATGCGCTCAGCAAGATCGACATGCGCAGCGTGGTCGGTGGCCTGATCGATGGTGCGATGGACAAGAAGATGGCGGAGCTGCAAGCGTTGCCGATGATCGGCGCGTTTCTGACGCCCGACCGTCTCTCCGGGATTCGCGACGGGATCGTCGATGCCGTGATCGAGCAGGAAGATGTGCTCGCCGACCAGTTGGAAC
>CAYSWE010000255.1:0-7149 GCA_964434515.1 uncultured Phycisphaerales bacterium
ACCTCGAACTCGCGCAGGAGTTCGCGTCGATGGGCAGCCGCGACCACGGCGCCGACGTCAGCACACGCGCGATGGACCTGGCGCGCTGCGCGGCTGCCGCGCTCGGCCACGATGGCTGCATCACGTTTCATGAGGGCGGGTTTTCGACCGGCGCCACGTTTCATTCGACCATCCTCGCGCCCGAGCAGACGGTCGGCGTCTGTGGTCCCGAGGTCTGCGAGCGGCATGGTCCATTTGACCTCGTGTTCCTCGATGGGCTGCACTTCGAGAGCGCTGTGTTTTCCGATCTCGAACTCGTTGCAGCGCATCTGACGGGCGAGGGGTGCATCGTCCTGCACGATGCGATCGGCATGTGGGGCTCCAATGTGCGCCGCGCCGTCTACCGGTTTCTCGAGTGCCATCCGGAGTTTGATTTTTCGCACGAGCCCTACGCCGAGGTCTACCACGCGATTGGTGTGTTGGCGCGCAAGGCTCGTGCGCGTGCCGGCGAGGATCGGAGTCGCGCACTGCTCGGCGATGCAGCGCGCGTCCACAACTTTGGCGTCCTGCTCGTCCGAAGCTACGCACCGCGCAAGGTCGTGCTCTTCGGTGGCGACGAGGTCGGTCTCGGCGCGGAGTTGCGCGGGCTTGGGGTCGACAGCGAGCGCGTTGGCCTTGGCCCCGCCCCCCAGACTCGGGCGGACCTTGCGGTCTGCCTTGATGTGCTCGACCAACTCGAGCCCGAGGCGGTCGGACCGTTTCTCGATCATCTTGTGGCGAGCAGTGACACGATCGTCGTCGGGACAACGCCGCCCGGGCAGGGCGGGCGCCGGCCGATTTCTGCGTGGGCGCGAGAGTTCTTACAGCGCGGCTATCTGCTCGAGGACTCGCTTCGGCCTCAGCTCGAGCCGCAGTACTACCCGAACCTGCAGGAGCCGGTGTTCGAGCTCGATCATCCGTGGTTGTTGAATCTACTCGTGGCGCGGCGTGTCGAAGGTACCGAGCTGACGCACGGGAGTGTCGGTCTCGCCAAGGACGCGCGCATCGAGGACCTGTCGCTGCAGTTGCTCTACCTTGGGACGCTCGTGCGTCGCGGGCTTACGACGGCTGCTGCAGCCTCGGCCGCATCTGAGCAGCGTGCCGAGCAGCTGGCGCGACTCGACCAAGCCGTGGCCCGGGGACGTGACGCGTTGGAGGCGGCACACGCCGAGATGCGAAAGGAGCGGGCCGAACTGGCACGACGTCGCGCACAGCTCGAGCAGCGCACGGCCGACTTGGAGTACGAACTCGAGCGCGAGCGGGCCGCGAACAAGGCGTACAAAACGGCGCTAGGCCAATCGGACGTTCGTTTTGGCCAGCACATGTGCCTGCGCTATCCGCGCGTCTCGCGCTGGATCGGTCGTGTTCTGAGAGTCGATGTCGGGGGCGACGCTTCTTGAGTCGGTGTCGCCCGGCCGACTACTCGATCCACGACATCGCTGCGTTGGTCAAGCACAGGCGGCGGTCGCGGCCGCGAAACGTGAGGGCCTGCCAATAGAACGAAGCGAAGCGCAGGGACCGATCATTGGCGACCGTGATCGGGAAGCTCTGCTTCGTACCGGAGGCGAAGCCGCCGGTGCCGACCACGAACATGGTCGACGAGTCGAGCAACAGGCGATTGCACGGCGCTTGTAGGAACGGCAATCCGACGTTGGCAGGGCGCGGGCTCGCAAGCAGCAACCACGCATCCCCAGCCTTCGTCGGCCAGTCGGCCTCGACCTGGACGCGAAATGTCTGGCCAACGCGTGGCTGATTGAGTAGCTCGAGGCCATGCACGAGGCCGGCTGCGCGTAAGAGCTTGGCGCAGTTCGGCCGTCGCGCGATCCTCGCGACCGGTGTGCCGTGGGCACGGAGCAGCGCACGGATCTTGGTGTGATCGACAAACGCGCCAAACGCTTGCTGCGATCGCTGTGCCTTGGCGCCGGACAGTAGCGCGAGGACCGCCGAGGTGACGATCGGCGATGCCGACGAAGTGCCACTGAACCTCGCCGTGTAGCGTTGGCGCGCGTCGCCATTCGGGTTGAACAGATCGCCGTAGCCAGTCGATGTCACGTTGCGACCCCAGCCATTTGCATCGATGCGGCTGCCGTAGCACGAGAAACTCGCGCGCCGCGTCGCCACACCCTCGGTCGCGCCGACGATGATCGCACCGGAGTCGCGCTTGCTGAGATCGAAGCGGCCACCGAGCTGCGCAGCGTCGAGATTGACGCCGCCGTTTCCGGCCGCCTCGACGGTGATGACACCGGCCTTGGTCGCCTTGACGATGGCGTCGAAGTCGGCCTGCACGTATTCGGTGGGTCCTAGGCCTAGCGGCGTTCTGGTTTGGGCTTCGAGCAAGAGGACATCGCCCTTTTGCAGTCGTGTCAGGCCGGTGACGATGGCGCGCGCAACGCTGTAGCTCTTGCCTTGCGGAAATGCGCTGGCGCAGAGGACTCGCACGTCGGGGACGAGCCCGGTGACTCCCCAGGCGTCTGGGTCGCCAGCGAGCTCGCCGATGACGGCGGTGCCGTGATTGGCGAAGTTCACGTTCTCGCGCGGTCCGACCAGCGAGCTCCGGCGCAGCCGCTGGATGTCTTCGTGCTTGAACCGCCAGCTCCATTCGACATCCAGGATCTGCAGGTTGCTTCCGGACGCACCGGAGAGTTGACGGATCGCGAAGGCGTTGATCCCCGCTGGGGCGGCTGCGCGGTAGCCCTGGCGCGCGACGAAACTGGGAGTCGTCGGTGGAACGTCACCGGGCGGCGGCGTGGGCAACTCCTTGGGATAGGCGAGCTCGACGATGTCGAGGGCGTTCAGGGCACGCAGCAGGGCGCGGCTGTCGGCTGGTCCACTCGTTTGTACGAGATGGTAGAGGCGCAGATCGGGCGTGAGATCCGCCTTTGGTGCGGCAGCGCGGATGCGCCGATCGAGCGCGTCGAGCTGCTGATCCAATCCGTCGAAGAACGCCGTGATCTGACGCTCGCCGAGGGCTCGACGCAGCGCGCCGTTGGGCACCTTGGTGACGAGGCGTCCGCGGCGAAGGTGGGCACTCGAGCCCTCGGCGAACTTGACGACGATGAGCGTCGGTTCGTGGCGAGCGAGATCCAACCGGATCGACTGCTTGTCGGGCACCGCCCGGCGCGTCGGTCCCTGCGCGGTGATCGGTAGCGAGCAGGCGACTGCGGCCAAGGCAAAACTGCGGAACATGTGTGGCGACCTCCTGGTTGGTTCGGGGCTATCCACGGATCATACTGGATCGGTGCACGGCCTTCGGCCGTTTGCAGACACGCCCCACACTCGCCCAGAGAACGGCGCAACACATGACGACAAGCATCTTTTCCCTGATGGACGCCGCGATCGAACAAGGCGCGTCGGACATTCATGTTTCGGTCGGGCGCAAGCCGGCCCTGCGCATCCATGGCTCGCTGCGCGAGATCGAGTCGGAGGCCGTGCTCGATGCCGAGGCGACCGAGCGGCTCGTGCGCGAGTTCACGCCCGAGAAGCACCTGGCGGAGTTGCTGGACGTCGGCACGACCGATTTCGGCTATGCTCATGCAGACCGCGCGCGCTTTCGCGTGTCGGCGCTGCGCCAGAAGGGCTCCCTGGGGCTCGTCATGCGCTTGATCCCCAACAAACTGATGACGTTCGAGGAGATCGGTCTTCCCGAGGACGTGCTCGATCTCCTGACGCGCCCGCGTGGGATGATCCTTGTTACTGGCCCGACGGGCTCCGGCAAGACGACGACGCTGGCGACCATGCTGAACTGGATCAACGAGAACCGCGACGTGCACATGGTCACGATCGAGGACCCGATCGAGTTCTACCACCCGCACAAGCAAGCGCAGGTAACCCAGCGCGAGGTCGGCGAGGATGTCGAGTCGTTCGCGGAGGCGATGCGGCGCGTGCTGCGCCAAGACCCCGATGTGATTCTGCTCGGCGAAATGCGCGATCTCGAGACGACCAGCGCCGCGATCACAGCGGCCGAGACCGGGCACCTGGTGTTTGGCACGCTGCATACCACGGGTTCGGCACGCACGGTCGATCGCATCATTGACCAATACCCGACCAACCAACAGGCGCAGATCCGCAGTCAGCTCGCGGTGTCCATCGTCGCGGTGATCTCGCAGGTGCTCTTGCCGCGTGCCGACAAGGTGGGACGCGTCGCGGCGTTCGAGGTCATGCATATGAACTCGGCGATCGAGAACCACATTCGTAAAGGCGAGACGTTCAAGATCCCGTCGGCGATTCAGACGAACAAGCGCCAGGGTATGGTGCTGCTCGACGATTATCTGCGCGAACTGGTGGCCGATGGCAAGATCACGCCGAAGGTGGCGATCGATGCCTCTCAGGCGCCGCTCGAGATGGAGCAGCGTCTGCTCGGGGGTGACGCCTAGTGGCTGGCCGCGCGCTGCTCGGACAGGTGATCAAGGAGTTCGGCTTTGCCCACGAGGGCATGATCCAGGAGGCGTTGACGGCGCAGCAGGAGACCGGCCGGCGGATTGGCGAGACGCTGGTCGAGCTCGGGCATATCAACCCTGAGCAACTCGCCGAGGCGCTCGCGAAGCAGGCCGGGATGCCGTTCCTCGCGACCAGCGACCTGGTGCCAGAGTCGGGCGTGACGGCCAAGGTCGACGGCGCCAGCGCGCGCGTCTATGGCGTGCTCCCGGTTCGGGTCGAGGACGGCGAGCTTCTCGTTGCGCTCGCCGATCCGCTCAACGCGACGATGGTCGAAGACCTGTCGTTGACGGCCGGGATGCCGATCCGTGTGGCGATCGCCGAGCCCAGCGCGATCGCCGAGGCGATCGAGTCGGCCTATGCGGCCGATGCGCAAGGAACATCAGGCAACGAAGCCCTGGAGGCCGCAGTAGAGGAGTTTACGGCGGCGGGGTCGAAGGGGTTCGATCTCGAGGACAAGGCGGCGATGGCGAGTGCCGCACCGGTCGTCAAGCTGCTCAACTACATTCTCTATCAGGCGGTTCGCGATCAGGCATCGGACATCCATCTCGAACCGTTCGAGGACGACTTCAAGATCCGCTATCGCGTCGACGGAGTGCTCTATGAAATTCAGGCACCACCGGCCCACCTCGCGATTGCCCTGATTTCGCGCGTGAAGGTCATGTCGGACCTCGATATCGCCGAGACGCGGATCCCCCAGGACGGACGCATCGAGCTGAGTGTCGGCGGGCGCCCCATCGATCTGCGCGTGTCGACCCTACCGACGATGTTTGGCGAGTCGTGCGTTATGCGTGTGCTCGATCGCAGCGTCGTCTCGCTGTCGCTCGATAGCGTCGGGCTGCGCGACGACGAGCGCGCCGCGATTCAGCCGTTGCTCAGTTTGCCGCATGGGATCGTGCTCGTCACGGGGCCAACGGGGTCGGGCAAGACGACGACGCTCTATGCGATCCTCAACGAGGCCAATGACGAAGCGGTCAAGATCATCACGACGGAGGATCCGGTCGAGTATGACCTCGAGGGTATCGTGCAGATCCCGGTCAACGAGGACATCGGTGTAACCTACGCGAGCGTCCTGCGCACAATTCTGCGTCAGGATCCGGACAAGATTCTGGTTGGCGAGATCCGTGATGAGGAGACCGCGCGCACGGCGATCGAGGCCAGCCTGACGGGGCACGTGGTGTTTTCGACGCTGCACACCAACGATGCGCCGTCTGCGATCACGCGCATGCTGGATATCGGAGTGCAGCCCTACCTGCTGACGGCGACCCTCGAGGTCGTAATCGCCCAGCGTCTCGTGCGGCGCATCTGCAAGGAGTGCAAGACGTTCTACGAGCCCGAGGATCGCGTGCTCTTGGAGCTGGACCTGGATCAGGGGCAGATCGCCGGCAAGAAGTTCGCCTACGGCAAGGGCTGCGAGGCGTGCAATCACACCGGCTTTCGCGGCCGGCTCGCCATCTTCGAGATCATGCACGTGAGCGAAACGCTCAAGAACATGATCCTTGATGGTGCTCCGACGGCGCAGCTGCGTCGTCGAGCTCAGCTCGACGGGATGCGGACGCTTCGGGAGTCTGGCCTACTGTCGATCTACGATGGCGTGACTACGGTCGAAGAGGTTTTGCGCGAGACGTTGTAGGCGCTTCAAGAAGCGCGGCGGTTTCCTGGCCTGGCTTCCAGCCATGGAACTCCGGGTTGGCGAAGGATAGCCGCTTGGCCATGACGCGCATGGCCTGCAGGTTGTTGTCGATCAGGGTGCAGGTCCGGCCGAGGCGCACGGCGGCTTCGGCAGTCGTTCCACTTCCGGCAAAGAAATCCAGCACGCGATCCCCGGGGCGAGTGTGCACCTTGAGGATGCGGTTCAGAACTCCGAGCGGTTTCTGTGTGGGGTACCCGGTCCGCTCCTTGCCGTTGGTTGGCACGATGGTGTGCCACCACACGTCGGTCGGGGTCTTGCCGCGGGCGGCTTTTTCCTTGCCGACGAGGCCCGGCGCCATGTAGGGGATGCGGTCCATCGCTTCGAATTCGAACGTGTAGCACTTCGGGTCCTTGGCGTACCAGAGAATGTTGTCGTGCTTTGCCGACCACTTTTTCCTGGATCGCCCTCCGTAGTCGTAGGCCCAGATGATTTCATTGACGAAGGACGCGCGTCCAAAGACTTGATCGAGGAGAATCTTGCAAGAATGAACTTCACGGAAGTCGACGTGCAAGAAGAACGATCCGTGTGCCTTCAGCAGCCGCGATGCTTCGATGAGCCGCGGCTCGAGGAACATCAAAAAGTCGTCGAAGCTGTCCTCGAAGCTCGCGCTGCCGACCCGGACCGTTCGGTAGCGCTTGCCTTGGAAACCGGTCCGGTCGCCGCCTTGCTCGTCGCGGATGGTGCGAATGCGCGTCCTCGACTGCACCTTTCCCGTGTTGAACGGAGGGTCGATGTAGATCAGGTCGTAGCTGGCCGGCGGCAGCGAACGGAGGATGGCGAGGTTGTCGCCAAAATGGATGTCGAGCTGGCTCGGACCGGCCTCTGCGTTGGCGCTCATTCAACCGACGGTAGCTGGCCGAGCGGCATGAGACTAGAAACGCGGCCGAAGAGTCCGGTATAGGCGAGACGTTCGGGAGTGCGTGCTAGCGAGCGCCGCAGCCATGCCGGGTTTTCGGCCGCGTTTCTAGGTCTGGACGCGCAGCTGCGTTCTGTCTCCGTGCCCT
>CAYSWE010000256.1:0-7119 GCA_964434515.1 uncultured Phycisphaerales bacterium
CTCATGTTCAGCCGCTATCTCCAACAGCTGGTCATGGAGTCGCTCGGCAAGAAGCTCGACCGCAGCGGTTACGTCGTCGAGCAGGGTCTCAGCGTCTACGGCAACAAGGGCTCCACCGATCAGCACGCCTTCATGCAACAACTGCGCGACGGTGTTGACAACTTCTTCGTTTGCTTTGTCCGCGTACTCGAGGACGGCAAGGTCTCCGGCCTCGAGGTCGACCCGGGCACGACGTCGGGCGACTACCTGCACGGCTTCTGGCTCGGCACGCAGCGCGCGCTCCGCGAGGGCAATCGTCGCAGCTTCACGCTCACGCTACCGCGCATCGACGCCTGGACCTTCGGCGCGATCATCGCACTGTTCGAACGCGCCGTCGGTTTCTACGCCTCGTTCGTCGACATCAACGCCTACCACCAGCCCGGCGTGGAGGCCGGCAAGCGCGCAGCGACCGAAGCCTTGGCGCTGCGCGCCAAGCTCTTGGACGCACTCGGCGAAGGACCGCAGACGGCGGCCTCGATCTGCGACGCGGTCGAAGGCGCGGACTTCGCCACCACGGTGTTTCTGCTCGAACACCTGGCCGCAAACACCGAGCGCACCGGCGTGAGCGAGGTCGATGGCGGATACACCCGCGGCTGATCGCTTCGCTCGCAGCCGCGCGATCCGAAGCGCGCAACCCCAACGGCACATCCGCTCCGACTCACGAGCCCACCCCCGTCCTCCCGATGAACGACGCGGGAGGGGGGAATGCCAGCAGTCGCCGAACGAGATCCGGTCGCGACCGTGGACGCGCTGCTCAGCGAGGCCACGGCGCGGGGTGCCAGCGACCTGCACCTCGATCCCGACCTAGGCCGCTGCCGCGTCGCGATCCGCTTGGACGGCCGGCTCGAACCCTGGCGCGAGCTGGAGAGCGAACACGCCGAGCAAGTCGTAGGCCGGCTCAAGAGCCTGGCGCAGCTCTTGGTCTACCGCACGGACTTGCCGCAGGAGGGCTGCATTCCGAGCGGCGCCATCGCTGGTCTGAACGAGGTCCGCGTGGCCACGTATCCCGCGCGCGATGGGGAGCGGGTGGCGCTGCGCTTCACGAACTCGGCGACGATTGGCTTCGACGCACTCGGCTTGTCGACCGAGGTTGCCGACGAACTTCGCCAAGTACTCGCCCAACCCGACGGTGTCGTGTTGCTCACCGGCCCGAGCGGCAGTGGCAAGACGACGACCCTCTACGCGAGCCTCGCAGTGATCCTCGCGCAGGGTGAACGCCGATCGATCGTCAGCGTCGAAGACCCGATCGAACGCCACGTCGCCGGCGTGGTGCAAACCGAACTCAGACCAGGCATCGGCCTCGATGGGCCAACGGCGCTGCGCTCACTGCTGCGCCAGGATCCCGACGTCCTCATGGTCGGCGAGATTCGCGACCGCGAGACGGCACACCTGGTCTTCGAAGCGGGACTGACCGGCCACCTCGTGCTATCCACGCTGCACGCAGGCACACCGCTGCAAGTGCTGGCGCGGCTCTGTGGCTTCGGCATCGAGGCGTTCGCGATGGGAAGCTCCCTGCGCGGAATCCTTGCCCAACGCTTGCGACCGACGCCGCAAGCGGGACGCGAGCTCGTGGTGGACTGGCTGCCAATCGGTGCGGCGCTGCGCGCGGCCCTGACCCGTGGCGCAACACTGGCAGAACTCGCCTCGTTAGCCGAGCAAGACGCATCATGACCGCAACCACTCTGACGATTCCCGAGAGCTCCGCGCCGAGCATCGACGCGCCCGGCCCCGCCGCCGGCGCCGACAGCGAGTTCGGTCTGCTGCACCGATCCATCGCGCAGCTCTGCAGCAACGAGCTCCCGCTCGACCATGCGCTGCGCCTTGCCGGCGAGGACCTCGCGGATGGGCGTCTGCGTGACGCGGTGCTGGCGATGGCCAACGACGTGACGGCCGGACGGAGTTTCGCCGAGTCCTATCGCGAACGCTGCGCTGCGCCGACCGCCTACGCCGCCATCGTCGAAGCCGGCGTCGCCTGCGACGACCTGCCCGGCGCGCTGCTCGAGATCGCGCGAGAAGAACGGGTCCGCACAACGCTGCGCGATCGCCTGGAGCAAGCGCTGGCCCGCCCGCTCATGTCGGCGATCGTGGTCGGCGTGCTCGGGGTCGCCATCCTGATGGCCATGCCCTGGACCTTGGAGGAGAGCAAGCTCACTTGGGCCTGGTCGTGGGGACGAGACACGAGACCGCGTGGTGTGTCGAACGAGCTTTGGGGCGTGATCTCGGCCGGCGCTCTCGGGCTGCTCGCCGTCGGCGCGATCGGCATCGTCCTGCTGCTACGCCGTGGAATCACGGCCGAGCGCTTGGCTCGCCTGCCGCTGCTACGCGGGTTGGGCGAACAGGGGCTCCGCGCACGCTTCGCCTCGACGCTTGCCCTGCTGCTTCGTCGTGAGCTGCCGCTCGCCCAGGCCCTCGCACGAACGCGCGAAGGGCTAGGGCCCTGCCGCCTACGCGACGAAGTCGCGACCATGGAAGCCGCGGCCGAGCGCGGCGAATCGCTGGCCCACCTACTCGGCAAGAGCCGGCTGCTCTCGCCGGATCTGTGCTTCTATCTCGCGAGCTGCGAGCCCCGCGGCCAGGCAGCCCTCGCACTCACCGAAATCGCAGCGATCGAGGGTCAGCGGTTCGAACGCCGCATCGAACAAGTCACACGCATCGCCGGACCGACCGTCGAGCTCGCCGTGGGACTCGTCGTGTTCTGCTTCGCGCTGTTCTACCTGCACCCGGCGCTGCGCCTGATGAGCGGGATCTTCGGATGACATCCTTACTCCGGGTCGGTGGGCCGATCTTGCTCGCCGGTGTGCTCGTGGTAATCGTCGCCCTCGCACGCCTGGCGCTACGCCCCCTGCGTCGCCAGGAGCTGCGCGCGCGCCTGTTCGAACTCATGCGCTTGGCGACGAGCCGCGGCGAACCACTCGCGCCAATGGTCGGCGCCGCCGCCGAACACCTACGCGGTCGCAGTCGACGACACGTCGCGGCCTGCGCAGACCGCCTCGAGCGAGGCCAGTCCTTGGCTGTGGCCATCGCCGACATAGCCACGCCGGAGCAACGCGCGGCCTTCGCTAGCGCGAGAGATGAGCGCGGCACGGCGCTACTGCTCCGACAGTTCGCCAGCGAAACGGCTCGCGGCATCGCCGGCCGGCATCGACTCGGCTTGTTGTTCGGCTATGCGATGCTTGTCGCCGGCCTATTGCTGGTGCTGTTCCACCCGGTTCTCTATCGATCGTGGTATCCGCAGCACGGGGACTTCCCGACCTCGCCGACAGCCTGGTCGTGGATCGTGTTCGCGTTGGCCGCGTCGGGCTTGCTGGTCTCAAGCGACCTTCACACAGGCCAGTGGCTCCGCTCGGCTCTGACGCGGCGCGGACCTGGCCGACACCTCGCTGAGTACGCACGGCTCGAGCGCGCCTTCCGCTGCGCCGCACTCCGCCTTGGCAGCGCGGGTCGCCTGGAAGATGCGTTGCGCTGCGGGGCAGGTGTCGCCAACGACGCCGCAATCCACAAGGCACTCACCGATGCGGCCGGCGCCATCGAGCGCGGCACACCGCTGAAGGACACCTGGACCACCGCGAGCCTGCCACGGTTCGTCACCGGACGGCTCGCTGCGCTCGCGACGAGTCAGCATGGTGCAGCGCGCCTCCTGTCGGAAATAGCCGACGCCTGTGCCAGGCGGCATGAGCGACGCACCGCGCATTGGCTGCGCTGGTCGGCGCCGGTCGTCTTGCTAATCCTTGGCGCCTTGGTCGCGGTCAACTTCGCCTTCGTCTTCCGCGTCTACTACGCCTCGATGCGAGAGGTGCTCGGATGAGTCGCTCCGCGGGCTACACCTTCGTCGAACTGTGCACGGTGATCGTCGTCCTCGGCATCGTCGCGTCAGCGAGCTTCCTTGGCGTAACGGCCGAGAACCAACAACGCCTCGAAGCGCAGCAGGAACGCTGCGCGGCCGGCATTGCTGCCGCCCTGCTCGAGCGCGCACGCGCCGATCTCGAGGCGGCACGGACGGGGTTCGATTGGACGCCGACTCCGAGTCAGCGCGCCACGCTGCCTGGCGTCACAGCCACACTCACGTTCGCTGAGCTCGACCGCGCGCTCACCGCGGTGCGGTCGGAGGTCACTTGGACGGGACCGGCGAAGCAACCGCTTCGCCGTCTCGTACTGTGCACCTGGATCGCGGGGGAACCACGATGAAGCGCGCACCCCACGGACATACGCTCATCGAACTCATGATCGTGCTACTCGTCGCGGCACCCGTCCTGACCGCGGTCACGTCGATCGTAACGCGCCACGAACACGCGGCCGCGCCCAATGAGCGGCGAGCCGACGACATGGACGCGTTCGGCCGGATACTGCAACGGCTCACCTCGGAGTTACGCAACGCCGTTCGTGTCGACGCCTGTGCGGCAGGACTCGACATCGAAACGCGCCTGGGAACCACGCGCTGGCGCGTGACTTCGGGCGTGCTCCGAGTCTCAGGTAGGTTCCGCTGCCGGGTGCGTGGCTGCGAAGCACTCGGGTTGCGACGCGAGGGTCGCCTACTGCACGTTCGCCTGCTGCGCAAAGGGGCGCCAGCCTTTGTCGTCACGGTCTGCCCACGGAGGATCGAGTCATGAACCGCGAAGCCGGTTTCGTTCAGATCTGGTCTCTGCTTCTACTCGTGCTCATGGGCAGCGCCGCGAACCTCGCGGTTGGGCGCGCGGATCGTCTGCGCACGTCGCGGCTTGCCGATCGCGCTCGCGTCCGCGGGCTCTACGCGGCCGAGGCTGGCATCGCCGAGGCGCGCGTGCTGGTGCGCGACGGCGAGCGACAGGGCACGTTCGAGCTGCGTGTCGGCGGGGTCACCGTGCAGCTCGAACTCGAGCCCACGAGCACCGGAAGCGTCCGCGCGCGCAGCCAAGCGATCCTCTGGCCCAGCGGCCGCAACGGACTCGCCCACCGCGCGACCGTGCGCGTCCTGCTCGCACCGATGGCCGCGGAGCTACCACGCATCCTCGAGCGACACGAAAGCGAACGGCGATGAGAACTCGCGCCGGTTCCGGCGCTGCGGCAGCAGGGCCCTTGCGCGGACCCACGGCGGCCGCTCCAATGGTCACGTGCATACACCTCAGCGCTTGCTTTGCTCCTCGGTCATGAAGATATCCCTGGCGCTGGCTCCGTTGCTCGCCAGCTCAGGGTGCGTGTCCGACACCCCGGAACATCCACACCCAGAGACACGCCAGTACGCGCTCAGCCTCGACCCGCAGGGCCCGTGCAACATCCGTCGGATCAATCCAACGGAGTTCGCGATCGACAACGCCGACTACTGGCTCGTGAACGTTGGCAGCGGTGCCTTCCTGTATTGGCTCGATGCAGAGCAGCCGTGGATCACTCTGTCGGCACAAACCAATGGCCAGCTCCTGCCGGGCAAGCCGCTGTTCTTCCGCATCGGCGTAAACGCCAAGAAGGTCCCGGCCCGACCGGCCGTGCTCGAGGCCAGCGTCAAGATCCGCAACGCGATCACGTCGGTGGTCGAGCTACGGATTCCAGTCCGACTCGAGCTTCGCAAGCCAGACGAGGGCTAGCGCCAGCTTAGTGCCGGCGCTGCTCGTGTGCTCGCGCATCGCGAACGCGCTCGAGCGCCGTCAGAGCAAGGTTGACGCAGGGCCCGCGCAGGCTGAGTTGCACGAGGGTCGCTTCGTCGCCAAGGCGCTCGAGCACGGAGACAGCACGTTGTCGAGCACGAGCCGGGAATCGAACGTCCAGTGCCACGCGTCTGAGCTCGCTGCGCGCGGCCCAGCCTAGGCGCAGGAGCGCCGTGCATGCCTTCGACGCCGTGAGAGGGTTGGCGCAGGCGAGCAAGTTCGCGAGCTTCGGCATCGCCGGCGCGGCGACGCTGCCCATGCAAAGCAGCGTGCGCAACGCCGCCTGGCGGTGCCGCTCTGTCCGGGAGTCCAGGAGCGGGATCAAGAACGGCAGGGCACGGGCCCCCACGACCGCGAGAATGTGTTCTTGTTCGTAGCCTCCGCGGGGAGAGGCCAACACGCGAACCACCTCGCGCAGCGCCGACGTAGCGGAGGGCCGAAGCGCCCACGCAGCCCAGTGGCTCGCCCGCCCCGGAGCGCGCACGTCACCAGCGAGCCGGCGGAGCGCCGCATCGGACGCGGCATCAGGAATCCCGCGCAGGGCGAGTGCCGCCGCGGCGCGGGCACGCTCCGGGCCCGTGCGAATCGTCGCGACAAGCGCGCGAATCGCCGGTTTTCCAGCCTTGGCACAAGCCCGGGCCGCACGCCGACGCACGCCAGACTTCGCAGAGTGTAGGTCCAAGACTGCCGAACGCAGGGCTTTCGTGGGCTGCGTTGGCTTACTCTGGGCCGGTGCCGAGGTGGCCAGGCCGGCACAAACAAGCCAAGTGCAGAGCGAGGAACGCATCGCCAATAGCGCCGCGGATAACACGGTCGATCAGGGATCCGGGTGGAACGGTAGCCAGAATGGACCGACACGTCGGTGCTGGTTGAGCACGACCCCATAGTCCGTGACTCCAGCCTCCTGAAGGCCCTCGACGAGTGTGCTCACCTGCCGCGCAGTCGTGGATCCGTGCCGCGCAACGGCGACCACGCGATCGACGCGCCAGAGTAGCGCGCGCGTGTTGGGTTGCTCGGCGATGGGCGGAATGTCGAACAGAATCACATCGACCTCACGCGAAACTTCGGCAATCAAGGCGTCGAAAGCCTCGCCCGCAAACGGCGTCTTTGCGTCAGTCCGTCTGCCAACCTGCAGCAGCCTGAGGCCGTGCACGCCGGTGTTGTGCAGCGACGAAGTCGCACCGGCTTCGCCGGGCAACACGTCGGCGAGGCCAGCATCGCGCTGCACATGGAACCAGTCGGCGAGTCCCGGCGAGGCAACGTTCGCGTCGACGAGCAGCACGCGCAGGCGCAGATCACGGGCCAAACCGATGGCTGTGCAAGCGATCAGGCTTGTCGTCCCGGCCCCAGCCTCGGTACCAATGAAGCCAACCTCGAGCGGAGTCTTCTCCAGGCCTCCGGGGAACAAGGGCCCCCACAGTTCCGAAACGACGGGCTCCCACTTGGACAGGACCCAGTGGCGACG
>CAYSWE010000257.1:0-7081 GCA_964434515.1 uncultured Phycisphaerales bacterium
TGCATCGTGTCCGCGCCCTTGGGCTCGATGCCGATCACGCGGCACTCGGGCTGCATCGCTTTGACTGCGGTCGCGACACCCGCCGCCAGACCGCCGCCGCCGATCGGAACCAGGAGCGTGTCGAGTTGTCCCGCTTGCTCGACGAACTCGAAGCCGAGAGTGGCGTTGCCAAGCGCCGTCATCGGTCCCTCGAACGGGTGCACGAAGAAGCGCCGCTCGGCTTTCTCGATTGCCAGCACGCGCTCGCGGGCTTGGTGCACGTCCGGGACGAGTTCGATCTCTGCTCCCAGCGCCTCGGCTCCGGCGATTCGGGCCTTGCTGGCCGTCTCGGGCATGATGACCTTCGCCGTCGTGCCGAGACTCTTGGCCGCATAGGCCACGGCCATGGCGTGATTCCCGGCGCTGAACGTCACGACCCCGCGCTTGCGCAGCTTGACCGGATCCAGCGCGAGCATGACGGACAAGGCGCCGCGCGCCTTGAAGCTTCCGGCGTGCTGCAGCAGTTCGAGTTTCAGGAAGACCCGCGTGCGACCCCCGAGTCGAGCTTGCGCGTTGCCTTGGGTCCATTCCCAACAGGGCGTCTCTAGCACGGTCCCGCGCAGCTCGGCATGCTGCGTCCGGATCTCATCCAGTTCGGGGGCCCGGTCGGTTTCGAGTGAGAAGTCTTTCGGTCGCCTTGACATCCGTTTGCCCACTATATTGGAGTGTCCCGCCATGAAGAACTCCACGTGCCGCCTCTGCATCCTTTTCGGTCTTCAGCTCCTTGGATCTGTGGCTGGCCAGACCGTCCTTTGGTCACATCCCGAACGGAGTGCGGGCGCAGAACTGGGAACTGCCGTTGCTGGCGGGATCGACTTCGATCGCGACGGTTTCGACGATGTCCTGGCCGGCGCACCGGGGCGAGGTGTCGTTTTGGCGTTTTCGGGCAAGACCGGGCGGCGGCTCTTCGCGCTGTCGGGGACGACGCCAGGTGGTGCGTTTGGCATCGCTTTGGCCAACGTCGGTGATGTGGATCGCGACGGAAGCGCCGATTTTGCGATCGGTGCGACGGGGGCGGGTGCCAACGCGGCTGGTTCTGTCCGGGTGTACAGCGGGCGCACGCGTCGGCTCCTCTGGACTTGGACGGGTGCTGCGAAGAGTCGCTTTGGTACGTCGGTCGCTGCTGCGGGCGACATCGACGGAGACGGTTCCGCCGACGTTCTGGTCGGTGCCCCGTCCGCGAGTCACACCATCCGCAACTCCGGCGTGGCACGTGTGTTCTCGGGCAAGACCGGCCGGGTCCTGCACACGTTCTTTGGCGCCGGGTCATTCGACGAGTTCGGTTTTGCCGTTGCTGGTGGACGTGATGTCGACAGAGACGGTCGGCCGGACGTCATCGTTGGTGCCTATCGGAACGACAAGTCCGCGAGCGATGCCGGCATGGCCACGGTCTACTCCGGTCGCACTGGGCGTGTGCTCTTTCGGACAACCGGAAACACCGTCTTGGGTGGGCACGGCTTCTCGGTAGGGATGACCGGCGACCTCAATGGGGACGGTGCTGCGGAGGTGCTTGTCGGCGCGCTCTGGGATGACCCCGCGGCCACCGACGCTGGCAGTGTGTGGGTTTACTCCGGTCGGACCGGGCTGCCCCTGCGGCGACTCGGCGGCTCGGCGGCGTTCGATGGGCTCGGGACTTCGGTTGCGAACCTTGGCGATGTCAACGGAGATGGGATCGCCGACTTTGCGGGTGGGGCCGTCGAGGCGTTTCCACCGGTCGTCGGTCGTACCGGTTACGTGCGTGTTTGGTCAGGTAAGGACTTCCGCGAACTCTACACCGTGCGGGCGCAGCGCGGCGGCGATTGGTTTGGGCGCTCGGTCGCGGCCGCCGGCGATGTCAACAAGGACGGTGTTCCCGATTTTGTATCTGGGGCACCGATGTCGCGTGCGCTCGCGCAGCGCGGCGGATCGTGCCTTGTCGTCGGCGGCGGCTACGTCGCCCTCGGCGCAAACCGCGCGACCCTATCGCTCACGAGTGGTGGCGTGCAGCTCCTCTCGCTGGACGCGCGGCCGGTTCATGCTGGCAAGACGTATTGGCTGCTCGGTTCGGCCAGCCGCACGCGACCTGGCCTCGCCTTCGACCGTGTGCTACTGCCGCTCAATCCGGATGCGTACTTCAACATCACCGTCGTGTCGCCGAACACCGCCTTGCTTCGCAGTACCCTGGGCAAGCTCAACGTTGCCGGACAGGCGAAAGCGCTTTTTCGGTTACCGCGGGGGCTTCCGGCCGGGCTCGCCGGCACAAAACTGCAGCACGCCTTCCTCGTGTTCGGTGTCGGCGGCGTCGACTTTGCGAGCAACCCGCAGGCGTTGACGCTGACGCGCTAGCGCGCGTTTCTAGAAGTGCGGTCGGCCGGGAGCGTGCCCTTGGAGCGCCTTGAGCGCCCCTTCGGCGAAGTTGAGCACTCCGACCTGATCGGCGGGGTCCGTGTCCATGTAGCTGGCGCGCTCCAGCGCGACCTTGAGATAGTAGAGTTCGGCCGCGGTCAGTGTCAGTCGGGCTTCCCACTTTCCATCGGTACGCACTTCGATTTCCATGAGTTCTCTCTCCTGTAGACTGTTGCGCTCCCGTTGCTCGTGCATCCTGGACGAGCGCGCATGACTCTCGAGAGGAGCACACGTGTCCGAGTTCGCTTCGATGAATCCTAGGGTTTCCCGTCGTCGGTTTCTTTCGCACGGTGCGGCGGCCGCGTCGATCGGCGCTGCGTCGGTTACCCTGCCCCGGTTCGCTTCCGGCTGCCACCAGGGCGGGACCGACTTGCTCCGCATCGGCCTGATTGGTTGTGGTGGGCGGGGCACCGGCGCGACCAAGAACTGCGTGGCTTCGTCGAAGGGCGTCGAGCTCGTCGCGATGGCGGACCTCTTTCCGGACCGACTTGCCCAGAGGCGCCCCGATCTCGAGAAGGCGCTGGGCGACTCCTACCGCGTCAAGGCGGACACCTGCTTCACGGGTTTCGATGCCTACCGCCAACTGCTCGCCCTCGACTCGGTCGACCTCGTGATCCTCGCAACCCCACCCGCGTTTCGCCCGCAGATGTTGGAGGCGGCGATCAAGGCTGGGAAGCACGTTTTCATGGAGAAACCGGTTGCCGTCTGCCCCGCAGGCATTCGCTCCGTGATCGCGTCCGGCGAACTCGCGAAGCAGAAGGGGCTGGCAATCGTCTCGGGCACGCAGCGTCGCCACCAGACGTCGTACATCGAAACGATCCAGCGCATTCGGGAGGGGGCGATTGGCGACATCGTGTCCGCGCGCTGCTACTGGAACCAGGGTGCTCTTTGGGTGAAGGAACGTAAGCCCGAGTGGACCGACCTGGAGTGGCAGCTGCGCAACTGGCTCTACTTCACCTGGCTCTCCGGGGACCACATCGTCGAGCAGCACATTCACAACATCGATGTGATCAACTGGATCATGGGCGGGCCGCCGGCCGTCGCGCGCGGCATGGGTGGACGGCAGGTGCGGACCGATCCCAAGTATGGCCACATCAATGATCACTTCTCGGTCGAGTTCGAGTATCCGAATGGCGTTGTCCTCGACTCGAAGTGTCGGCAGATCGATGGAACCTGGCGCAAGGTGGGGGAGGCCGTCGTTGGGACGAAGGGGACCGCGCGACCCGATGGTCGGATTTTCGGAACTGCAAAGTGGCGTTTCCGGGGCAAGGCTCAGAGTGCCTACGTTCAGGAGCACGCCGATCTCATCGCCAGCGTGCGCAGCGGCAAGCCGCTCAACGAGGCGCGCCGCGTCGCCGAGAGCACCCTCACTGCGATCATCGGTCGCATGAGCACCTACACCGGCAAGCCCGTGCGGTTTGACTGGGCGCTTCGCGAATCGAAGCTCGACCTGATGCCGGGCAAGTTGGCGTTCGGCGACTGGCCGGTTGCGCCGGTTGCGATGCCGGGACGTACCCCGCTCATCTGATCGAGCGACGAAGCGGACACTCTTCGGCGAGAAAGTGAACCGATTTCTCCGCGGGCCCTCAGTTCCTCACCGCGGCCGGTCGATCTCTGGGGCGTGCGACCCTTCCGGATTACAGCGGTGTCGATCGCAGGGTTGGCGGCCATGCTCGCCGTGCTGCCGCCGGGCGTCGTGCCTTCCGATCTCGGCACAGGGATTGGTGACAAGGCGATGCACGGAAGTGTTGCGGCGGTCGTCGCGTTCCTGATCCGGATCGATGTTCGTGACGCTGGGGACGCGCGGCTCGCGGCCGGACTCATGGTCGGGCTCGTGCTGGCGGCCGGCAGTATCGAACTCGTGCAGCCTCTGTTCGGGCGCAGCGCCGAGTGGCTCGACTTCGTTGCCGCGGCCGTTGGCGTCGCCGTTGCCTGCGGTGTGTCAACCCTCTTGCGCGTCGGTCCGGACGGAAGCTCGGCGAGAATACGCCGCGAATCGGCGCCGTTCTGGTAGCGTTTACGGCGTGCACGATGCGACCTCGCGGATTCTCTTGCTGGGCGTGGACTACCCGACGTTGGGCGAATACGCACTCGCGTTGCAGGCCGACGAACGGACCGCCTGCGCGCTCAGCGTCGGTGCGGACGCTGCGACCATGGCGCGCGCATTCAAGGGCGACGCAGCCGTTCCCAACGAGGACGCCGTGCTGGCGATCGACACCGGCGAACGCACGCTGCTCGCAGTTGCCGATGCGCACTATGGGCACGCGGCCAGCCACGTGCTGCTGCAGGAGCTCGATGCGCGCGGGTCCACGCTGCCGCGCAATGTACTCGAACTCTTTGACCTCGTGTGTGCGATCGGCGGCACGGAATCCGATGCTACCGATGTTTCCGAGTCGACTCTGCTCGTCGCCGTGCTCGACCGCGGCCGCGGCGTGACGTTTGGCGTTTCGTTTGGTGACTCGTCGGTCGTCGTCGCCGGTCGAGCGCCCGCGGTGCCGCGCAACGTTCGCCATCCGGTCTACGTGACGCCGCGTGTCGCCGAGTCGCTGCACCCGACTCGCGGCGTCGAGTTCGAGTTTGCTGTGACACCAGGGGAGCTCGTCGTCGCGTTCACCGATGGTGTCGACGAGTGTTGCTATCGCACGCCGGAAGCCTCGCTGCAACCGAGCGACATCATGGCCGTCGCCGTCTCGGCAAAGATGCAGCCGGAGGCGTTCGTTGCTGGTCTGACCGAACTCGCGCTCGTCGGTGTGCGCGGCAATCCGGGTGGGCAGGACAACATCGCGATCGCGGCGACCCGCGTGTAGTGCGGCGACCGATCTAGCGGTCGATTTCAAACCGCATGGTCGGCGCGTCCGGGACTTCGATGTCGCCTGCTTGCTTGGTGTTCACCCATACGTAACGGGCGGCGCGGCAGAGTCGCACCACGAAGGTCCCATCCTCGGCGATCCGGGCAAGAACCGGACGGATGCCGGCGCTGGATGGGGCGAGGCGGCGAAACGCCAACAGGCTCCGTGGCGCGACGAAGCGGGATTGCACGACGCGTCCGTGGACTTCGCAGGTCGCCGGCAGCGTGATGTGCAGCGGCGTGGTCGTGCCGTGCGTACCGTTGGTTGTCACCGTCGCGCTGCCCAGGCCGCCGGAGCTTGTCGCGATGAGGCGCAGCTGGGTGCCCGGGAGCGCCGGCAAGAGCGCCAAGCCTTGGCGTCCGAGGGCAACCCTCGGTCGGACGTTGTGCTGTTCCGTCGCGTCGATCCTGAGCTGTGGCGACTGGAGTGCGGTCGCATCCGCATGCTCGATCGAGACTCGAACGCAACGCAACTCGGCGAGGCGGATGTCACCGAGATCGTTGGTCTTTGGCAGGTCGTCGACGCTGCCATCGAACACGCACACGATCGGGTGCAGCGGAGCTGGCGCTCGGCCGCGCAGGGCTCGCCGCGCCCCGGCGTCGAGCCAGACACCGATGCTTACGCAGGCTTTCGACCCGACGGCGGGTAGCACGAAGCGACCGTCGTTGCCAGTTCGATAGATGCGTGGCGGTGTGTCGCTGTCGAGGAACCGAGGCGAGCCGGTTTCGAACAAGACCGCCACGGTCGCTGCGGGCTTGCCGGCGACGTCGAGGATGCGGCCGCGAACCACATCTCCGCGGTCGAGGCGGACCGCGACGTCGTGGCTCCGCTTGCGGAGCTCGGCTTCGTTGATTCGGCGGAAGGGATTCGGCAGGTGCATGCGCACGTGCGCGTCACCGAACCCTTTGGCCCGCACGAAAACGTCGCGCTGGGCCCGGTTCTTGGTGAGAGTTAGCCCGAACACGGCGATCCCGCGAGCGTCCGTCCGCGTCAGCTCGGTTTCGTGTTCGCGGTCCTCGCTGACGACGAGGATCTGCGCATCGGCGACTGGCTTACCGGTGTCGTCGCGAACGAGCAAGGATGCGAGACAGCGTCGTTTGCGCCGGCTATGCAGGCCGATGCGGACGATCGCGCGTTGGTCACTGCGCTGCCCAGGATAAAACTTGGGGGACACGACCTCGGTCTCGACCAGGACCTTGCCGTCGTCAGCGACGACCTGCACGCGGTGCACGCGCGCGGCACGGCCAGCAAGCACCCACTGACCTCGGTCCTTGGTGAGAGTTCGCCACTCGCCGCCATCGAACTCCCGGACGCGCAGCGGCATCTGCTTTGCGAAGGCTTCGACTTCTTCGAGCACGATCCCGCATTCGCTGAACGCATACGCCATGTCGGCCTGGCGCAGCACCAGCGACGAGCCGCCAAGCACGCAGGGATGGACGGTCGTGCGCACCCAAGAGTTAGGCTGGGGACGGAACCAGGCCATCGCAGAGTACGGCCAGCCATCGATGAGCTGTGCGTGGAACCGCCCCTTTGCGTTGGTGCGTACCGTGAGTACTTCGTGCGGACCGAGCGGGACACGGTAGTCGAAACCCTGCGCGTCGAAGCGCACGACTGCTCCCTGGATGGGCCTTCCGCGGCGGTCGACGACCTTGCCGAATACGCGCCGACGCGGGATTGCGGGCGCTGGTTCTCCCTGGCTCGAAGGCGACGTCGTGGAGCGCCCCATCGATCTGCACCCGTGGCACGCGGGGCGCAGGGCGTGAACAGAGAGCAGGCTGGTTCCTAGCAGGACGTAGGCTTGCGGCGTG
>CAYSWE010000258.1:0-7079 GCA_964434515.1 uncultured Phycisphaerales bacterium
CGCGTTCGACGGCTTCCACCGAGCTGAGGACTACCACCAGAAGTACATGTTGCGCCGGCATCGTGAATTCGAGTCCGCGCTTCTCGATGTGTATCCCGATCCTGTCGCGTTCACGAACTCCACCGCAGCTGCACGTCTAAACGGCTACTTGGCCGGGCACGGTACGCGCGAAGCGCTGGCTCATGATCTTCCGCTGCTTGGACTGAGCGTTGAAGCTCAGAAGCGGCTCCGTGCGATGGTGCGCCGGTAGATGCCCAGAAACGCGGCAGAAAAGTCCGGTATAGGCGAGACGTTCGGGAGTGCGTGCCCTGTGGAGTCCGGCGTGCTAGCGGGCGTCGCAGCCATGCCGGGTTTTCGGCCGCGTTTCTAGTGGCCTTCGCAACCGGCGCCCTTGCCGGTCGCGCGGCTGCGAGTCAGGCGTAGGACTCTTCGTCCGACGGAAAGCTGCCGGAGCGCACGTCGTTCTGATAGCTCCGAAACGCCGCTCCCATCTCCTCGGCGAGATTGGCGTAGCGTCGAACGAATCGCGGATGAAACTTCGTGAACAAGCCCAGCATGTCGTGCGTCACCAGGATCTGGCCATCGCAGTCCGGGCCAGCGCCGATGCCGATCGTCGGAATCGAGATCGCCTCGGTCACCGCCTTGCCGAGGCTCGACGGGATCTTTTCGAGCACGATCGCGAATGCTCCAGCTGCTTCGAGCGCCTTGGCGTCCAACAGAATCTGCTCGGCCTCTTCGTCGTCCTCGCCGCGCACCTTGTAGGTGCCGAATCGGTGGATCCACTGCGGCGTCAGTCCGAGGTGACCCATCACGGGGATGCCGGACTCGGTCATGCGGCGCACGGCCTCGACGAACGCCGAGCCACCCTCGAGCTTGACCGCTTCTGCACCAGACTCCTTCATGAGCCGGCCGGCATTGCGCAGGGCCTCCTCCGGACTCACTTGGAACGAGAGAAACGGTAGGTCGACGACGACCAGGGCGCGCCGAACGGCGCCGGTAACCACCTTGCAGTGGTAGGCCATCTGGTCGACTGTCACCGAGATGGTGGTGTCGAGGCCTTGCACCACCATGCCGGCGCTGTCGCCCACCAGGAGCACGTCAAGGCCGCTCTCATCCAGGATGTGGGCCATCAACGCGTCGTATGCCGTGAGGCAGGCAATCTTCGCCCCGTGACGCTTCATCTGCCGCAGCGCCTCGGTCGTGACCTTCTTCGGCGCTGCTTCTGGGTGCGTACTCATGTCGTTCCTCAGGCAGCGTCGGCTACGCGCTACCAGTCTCCGAACACGTCGGGATCGTTGCCATGACGAGGCACACCCCCGTCAGGCTTCGGCGGCGGTGGAACATAACGCTCATCCGCCTCCTTCTGGCGCTTGCGAGCTCGTTTCCCCTTCGACGATTCGAGCTCGATCTTGTCGGCTGCGCCGGTATCTCCGAGGACGGACCCGTAGCTCGGGACCTGGTTCGGATCCAGGTCGATCTCGGGCAGCGGCGGCAACGGCGTGAGCGCTTCTTCGCGCCGACTGCGCCCGCGATTGCGTTTGCGCGACTTCCGCTTGCGCGACGGGCGTTCGTTGTTGTGATCGCGTCGGTCGTCGTTGGCCCGGCTGTCGTGTCGATTGCGGGATCGGCGTCCGTTACTGGAGCTGTCGTTCCTTGTCTGCTTGTCCTTGCGCCGGTTGTCTTTGCGCTGGTTGTTGCGCGCGTTTGCCGAGGCCGGGCGGGACGCGCCGTTCCTGTGATCCAGGGTCGCGACCACCGAGGTGTGCACGGGCACTTGGTCGGAGTCGTCGGTGCCACATGCATCGTACTCGCCCCACCCGGAGTCGGTAGCGACGCAACGTAGACGGAGCAGGGTCAGTGCTTCCTCGAAGTAGTCCTGCTTGAGGAACGACGCGGGTCGGAACGACTTCTTCTTGGTCTTGCTCTCGGCGTCGCTGGCGAAGCGTCGCTGCACGACGCAGATGCGCTTCAGCCGACCCGAATCCGCGCGCGATACGTTCATGCGTTTGAGGATTGGGCCGAGTCGTGATTCCGCGAGGCGTCCGACCTCGGCTTCGCGTCGGGCTTGGCCCGAGTCGCTCACCCGGGCCTGCAGCAGCGGATGCAGCAGTGCGCCGATCAACACCGGCGGAGTCGCCGCCGTCGGGTTTCGTCGCACGAGCGCGTCGATTGCTTCGACCATGCGCCAGAAATGGGTTCGTTCTGCGCGCGTTGCGTCCAGAAGAAAGTCGCTGATCTCCGGCATCCAGACTTCGAGCGCCCCGCAGTCGCGCAGCAGCTGGAAGCCGCGCAGCGCGGTTCCGCTGCGGAGCAGCTTGAGCAACTCTTCGAGTAGGCGTGGTGGAGCCGCGCGCGAGAGGTCCTCGGCGGCCTCGCACATCGCCTCCCAGGTCGCGTCCTCGATCGTCAGGGACAGTCGCGCGGCGAACTTGATCGCCCGCAGGATACGAACCGGGTCTTCGCGAATGCGAATGATCGGGTCGCCGATGGTCCGCACGACGCGCGCCTCGATGTCCTCGATGCCGCCCACGTAGTCGTGGATGCAGTCCTCTTCTGGACTGAAGAGTAACGCGTTGATCGTGAAGTCGCGCCGGTGCGCGTCTTCGTTGGCCGTGCCGAAGGCGTTGTCGCTGGTGATGAGGAGGTCGTCGTCTTCCGCGTCCTGCTCGGGACGCCGTCGGAAGGTCGAGACCTCGAGGATCTTGTCGTCGAAGTGAAGGTGCGCGAGCTTGAATCGCCGGCCGATGATACGGCAGTTCCGGAAGAGACTCTTGACCTGGCGGGGCCGAGCCGACGTCGCGACGTCGAAGTCCTTCGGCGTCCGTCGTAGAAGAAGGTCACGAACACAGCCACCGACGAGGAACGACTCGTGTCCCTTGCGACGGAGTCGCTGGACCACTTTGACGGCGTCGTCGTCGAGCGTGCTGGCTCGGATTCCGGTATTGCGGAACAAGCGGGGTTGCACCACCTCAAGGGGCGCTGTTTGCGTCATGTTGTTCGGGCGAACTCTGGATCGTCTTGTTCGCTGGTTGTTCGTGTGCGAAGTGACGCGTGATCTACGCCGATTCGATTGCGTGGATGCGATGCGCGCCTGCTTTCTTGTTGTCTCTGCCTTTCTGTCGGCAGTCTCGGACGAGAGACTCCAGGAACCGGGAGAAGATCCCTGTTTCGGTTGTCGACAACGCTGCTTGTACTGGGAAAACGCGTCACTTACAAGTGCTGCTATGGGCCTGGCCGAGCCGGTTGGGCTCCGCGATCAGGGCAAGAACCAGTACTCGCCGGTTTGCAAGGTGGCACTCGGAGTGCCTCCGGCACCGCCTGCAACCACGACAAAGCCCTCGGGAACGGAGAAATACGCCGGCGCGGCGCGCCCGATGCCAAGCGTCGCTGCGGCAGAAAACTTCCGTGTCGACAGGTCGAGCAGCTCGCACCTGGCCAATGCCTTGGGCGCCGCAAGGTCGCCGCTCCCGCCACCGAGGATGAGCACGCGGCCGGCCGCGATCTGTATGGCGCCATGCACACTGCGTGCGTCGCGCATGTTGGGGAGGGCCGACCAGCGCCCGGTCTTCGGATCGTAGGTCGCAGCGTTGGGGATGGCCTTGATCGAGGTTAGGCCCGAGAGCGTCGCACCTCCGGTTGCCAAGACTTGCCCGTTGGTCAGCGCCGTGAGTTCCTGCGCAGCAGCAGCACGCGGCAGCGAGCCGGTGCCGCTGAACCGATTCGATGTGGGATCGTAGACTTCACAGCGGCTCGTGACGCCGGGGAAGATGAAGTTGACCGTGACGCCCCCGGTGATGAGGATGCGGCCGTTCGGCAGGACCGCCGATCCGGCACCGAGGCGGCGTCGCGACATGTTGCGTCCGTTGCTCCAGGTCCCGGTCGTGGGATTGTAGATCTCCGTGCTAGACAGCGTTCCGAAGACGGCCTTGGTGACGTCGGTCAGGTTGTTCGTTCCGCCGGCCACGAGGACGGTTCCGTTTGGGAGCAGGTTGGCCGTGTGTCCGACGCGGGGCGTGCGCAGGTTGCCGGTCGACGTGAACTTGTTGGTCGCCGGGTCATACAGCTCGCAGCTGCGCGTCGGGGCGCCGGTCTGGTCGGCACCGCCGATGACCAAGACCTTGCCATTCTTGAGTGTGACCGAGCGGTGCAGCGCGCGTGCGATGGCCATCTTCGGTCCGGGGATGAAGCGCTGCTCGTCGGCGAGCCAGAGCTCGGTCGATGCGAGGCCGCGGGCGCCAAGCAGGTTGCCGACACCACCGCCAGCAACGAGGACGTTGCCGTTGGCGAGCCGATTGACGGTCGGAAACGCCCGCGCCGCAGCGAAGATCTTGCCGCGCGCTAGCCAGCGGCTGGCGCTGCCAAGCGTCGCACGAATCGGATTCGATAGCGGGCCGGCGAGCCGCGTTGTTCCGGGGAACAGGAATGCGTGGAAGTAGAGTGTCTGGCCAGCGAGTCCGGCAGCGTTGGGCGTCGGTAGCACGACCTTGGTGCCGGTAGGGGTGATGATTCCCGCCGAGGCGAGCGCGATGAGGTCCAGGCCAGCCTGGAGTTTGCGTGGATCGCTGGGGTCGAGCAGCGACAGTGCAGTCGGCCCGGCGTTGAACGACGGCAGCAGGAAAAACGCTCGGTTCGTTGTGCCTGTGACCGTGACGGTGACCGGCTTGCCGAGCGTGCCACCGTCGCGGCTGAGCCGGATCGACTGGCCACTGAGGCTAGCGGTAAGGAGCGAGAGGATGGCGATCGAGGTCGCGTGGCTGCACATGGCAAGTATCTCGAGAAATGTGGCGCTGGCTTGCCAACGCCAGGGAAGAGACGGAAGAGAGCCCTCAGTGTCCGACCGCTCCCGGGGCGCGTCAAGCTCATGACCGGTCCAAGGTGGCTGAGTTCGTCCACGCGAGCGTCACAGCCATGCCGATTCTCGGCCGTGCTTTGATCCGTGCTACCGATTCTTGAAGCGCACCGCAACGCCATCAGGGAGTTCCACGCTTGCGTCGGTGCACATCGACTAAGGAAGGGAACTCTACATGCGTCCATTCATTCCATTCAGCGTCATCGTCTTGTTCGGTTTCACCGCATGCAGCGGAAGCAGCGGCGGGGGTGGTCGTGCTGGCTCCGGGGCGAACTCGCAGATCGGCCATTTCCTGGATTCCGTAGTTGCGGGGATCGCTTACACGTCGGGAACGTCCTCCGGCGTGACGGATGCGACGGGCAAGTTCGAGTATGCGCAGGGTTCGGACGTTCAGTTTTCGATCGGTGGCATCCGATTGCCGAAGGTCGCGGCCGCTGCTCTTCTGCCCCCTGTGCAACTCGCCCAGGGGCCGGCCGATCCGAAAGGCGCCCTCGTCACCAACATCGCATGCTTGCTGCAGACCCTGGATGATGACCACGACCCGGACAACGGGATTCTGATCACCAAGCGATTGCGCGATGCGGCAACGTCCATGAGTCTTGATCTTGACCAGAGCATCGCGACGTTCGCGACGGACCCGAATGTGCTTCGGGTCGTGAGCGAACTGACCCGATTGACGACGCTGGGCGAGCGCCGTCTGGTGTCCCCGAAGGCTGCGCAGGATCACTTGGAGCGCGTCCCCCGAGTCTGGAACGTGGTCCGGCACGAAGAAGCGTAGTGGCGCCGGTGGCCGTAGAGGGGCGCGCCGGCGGTGAGAGCGCTACCCTCGGTTCTGCTCGCAGCGGCGGTCGCGCTCGGCGCGACGATAGGGTCCGAGGACACCTTGGTTCCGATCGGGCCGGCGGTCGACGACGTGACGGCAGGCGCGGAGGTTTCGCCGCGCAGTCTCGGCCCAGCTTTGGCGCGAGATCCACTACCCGTTGTTGGTTTCGCTTCGTTACGTGACCGTCGCAGCAGGTCGGTCACTCTCGAGCCGGTCCGGCCCATGCTCCGTGGCCGTGTCGTCGACGAGGATGGACAGCCGTTGTGCGGAGCGACGGTGTCTCTTGCGGCGTCGTTCCAGCAGACGACATCGAACTCGGACGGTGGCTTCGAGCTCGCCGTGCCCGATCGCGAAACGTGGTTGGTGCGTGCTGTGAAAACAGGCTATGCGCTGGCGGAATTGCCCGTGCGAGCGCGGGACCGCGCGCACGCCCTGGCGAGTGTGTGCGTCACCCTGGTTCGAGAAGCCTCCATTCGGGGGCGTGTCAGCGGAGCGGGGCCTCAGGCACCGCGCATCTGGGTCGAACGCGCGCAACATCCGCTGTTCGGTCTGCGCGGCCCGTCGGTCAGCGCGGACGCAGATCCTGGGATGACGACGTTCTGTTTCATCGGTTTGGCTCCCGGAACGTGTCGCGTTTGTGCGATCGCTCCGGCGATGGCGCTGCGGGTTTCGGCCAGGATCAGGCTGCGTGCCGGAACCGAGGTTTGCGGGCTCGATCTCCGTCTCGTTCCAGAGTCGGTGGTTTGCGGCGAGGTGCGGTGGACTGACGGGAGGTTCGTCGGTCGAGGTCGTGTCCGGCTCGTGTGTCGAGCTGCTCCCGATGGCACGGGTGGCTTCGTGCAGACCTGGACCCGACCGAGCGACACCGGGGAGTTCCGCTTCGCCGGATTACCCGACGGCGACTACGAAGTCTCGTTTGCAAGCCGCATGAGCTTGTGTGCGAGCATGCAGGTCTTCGCGGTACGTCGTGGTGAGATCCGTCGGGTGACCATTCCGGTCCGACGTGGGGCGATCCTGGAGGGCATCGTGCGTGACGAGTCTGGACGTCCTGTCGGGGGGCGCGTCGTGGTGCTACGGGGCGACGATGGAAACAGAAGGACACGATCCGACGATGCCGGTTGTTACCGTTTTGTGGGGCTTCCACCGGGGGATTACGTCATCGGCTCGCTGCCAGTCTCCATCGTCGGGGGCGTGAAACGGTACCAGGACTTGTTGGTTGCTAGAGATGTGCGCTGAAGCACCCTCGGCCAATCCCAAGCAAGCACGGCGCCGACGGTGGTTGGTTCCGCGAGGGTTGCTGCGTTGGTTGCGACCAGCCTTGGCCGGGGCGACGACGCTAGCGCGCTGCGCCATGCGCTCCGTTCCTCGCGGCCGCGGTAGCGCGCTTCGGCACGGGACGCGTCCGGC
>CAYSWE010000259.1:0-7073 GCA_964434515.1 uncultured Phycisphaerales bacterium
CGATTTGTATGACAAAGAGGCCTGCCACCTGCCTTAGCCGGAGAAGTGGGATCCCACCAATGGACGCCTGTATCGCATCTCCTACGGCGATACAAAACCTGTGCACGTCGATCTGTCCAAGATGTCGGACACCGAACTCGTCGCCCTACAACTACACCGCAACGCATGGTACGCACGCACGGCAAGGCGGATATTGCAGCAACGCGGTGGCAACCCTCTGGTCTACGCGGCTCTCACCAAGATTCTCACGGAGGATCCGAGAACGTCGCACAGGCTGCGCGCGCTGTGGGCATTGCACGTGACTGGAGGGCTCACCTCGGAGGTTCGGCTGCAGCAACTCAGCAGTCCGGACGAATACGTACGGGCGTGGACCGTGCAGCTTGCACTGGAGGACGGCGTCGCGTCACCGGGGCTCGTGGCCAAGCTCGAGTCGCTGGCGCGCTCCGACGCCTCGCCCGTCGTCCGGCTCTACCTAGCCTCCGCGCTCCAGCGCCTACCCATCGCTGATCGGTGGCGGATCTGTGAGCACCTCATCGGACGCGCCGAGGATCGCAACGACCAGAACCTGCCACTGATGCTCTGGTACGGTCTCGAACCCTGTGTTCTCGCCGCGCCGGAACAGGCCATGCGGCTCGCCAAGATCGCTAAAATCCCGGACGTGGCACGCTACATCGTGCGTCGCCTTGCGGCGGATGACGATCCTCGGTTCGCCATCCTCGTCGCGACCGCCGAGCGCGCCGACGCGTCGCTCCAAGCGTTGATCCTCGACGAGATGCTGACGGCGATGCGCTCCCAGGACCACGTCGCCATGCCGCAGGGCTGGCGCCGTCTCGCCGCTCGGCTTGACAAGAGTCCGGAGCTCGCGACCCGCGACCAGACGAGCAACCTCGCGGCGCTCTTTGGCGATGCCGAGGCGCAGCGTACGTTGCGGACGGTGCTCGCAGATCGCAAGGCCCCGCTTGCACGCCGGGAACGCGCGCTCGAGACGCTCGTGCATATCAAGGACGAGGCAGCCGTTCCACTCTTGCAGAGTCTCATCCAGGATAGCGGACTCGCCTATCAGGCCATCCGAGGTTTGGCCAAGTTCGACGCGCCCGACACGCCGGCGCTACTCATTGGGCGCTACCAGAAGCTGCGGCCCAAGGAACGGCGCGCCGCGGTGCAGACACTCTCAGGCCGGGCCGTCTCCGCGCTGGCTCTACTCAAGGCGGTCGTCGCCAAGCGGCTTCCGAAGACAGTCCTGGACGCGACGACGCGACGCAAGATCGGCAAACTCGAGGACGCGAACGTCGACCAACTCATGGTGCAAGCCTGGGGCCGCTCGACTCCGCTCGGCGCGGACAAAGAGAAGCAGATCGCCAAGTGGAAGAAGCGGCTGAGTCCGCGCGTCTTGGACCAGGCCAATCTGCCCGCCGGTCGCGCCGTGTTCGAGAGGACGTGCATGCGGTGCCACTCGCTCTTCGGCGTCGGCCGCGACGTCGGGCCTGACTTGACGGGATCGAATCGCGCCGACCTGACTTACATCCTGCGCAACGTGCTGGACCCGAGCGGCGAGGTTGCAAAGGACTACCTCGCCACCACGGTCCTTACCAAGCAAGAACAACTTTTGGAGGGCATCCTGGTTGCGGATTCTGGCACGACGATCACACTCAAGAACGCGACCGACACCGAGGTGATTGCCCGCGCGGACATTGCCCTCGACGAACACGGCAAGCCCGACATCTCGACATCCCCGACCTCGATCATGCCGGAAGGGCAGCTGGACGCGCTGACGTTCACCGAGGTGCGGGACTTGATCGGCTACTTGCGGAGCGACGAACAGGTGCCCATGGCGGCCACGCCGACCAATCTGGGCAGCTTCTTCAACGAACGTGACCTCACCGGGTGGGACGCCGACCCGAGCCTCTGGAGCGTCGAACGCGGCGAACTCGTCGGCCGGACCACCACGGGACTCCGACGCAATCGCTTCGCCCGGAGTCGCCTGCTGCTTCGGGATTTTCGGTTGATCCTCGAGGTCAAACTGATCGACAACCGCGGTAACAGTGGCATCCAGTTCCGTAGCCAGGCATTGGACGACGGTGAGATGAAGGGTTATCAGGCCGACATAGGCGTGGGCTGGTGGGGCAAGCTCTACGAAGAACGCCTGCGCGGCCTGCTATCGAAGAAGCCCGGTGATCCATACGTGCACCGAGGCGAATGGAACCGCTACGAGATCCTCGCCGTCGGCGATCATGTGCGTACCGCGATCAACGGTAAGCTCTGCGTCGACCTACGAGACCCTAAGGGGAGACGCGAGGGAGTCTTCGGATTCCAACTTCATTCCGGCGGCCCGACCGAGGTTCGATTCAAGGATCTGAGACTCGAACTCGATCCGACTGACACGCTCAAGACGATCGAGTGAGTCTCGCCCCCCGCTCGTGGATGGGGCGCACGTGCGCGCTTCGGGGACTCGGCGTCCTCTACTTTCTCGGCCTTGCCATCCTCTTCTTCCAACCGCCCGGCGTGCAAGCGGCGGATCGGCTCGACCCGTCGTGGCAACTGCTCCTGGCTCATGACTTCGTCACGGGCGCCCAGTCGGGCAGAGACACGATCTTCACGTATGGCCCGCTTGCCCCGATTGTCTTGCCACGCGGCGGGTTCACCGCGCAGATCTGGCCCGCGGCCCTCCTTGGCAATGCGCTGCGAGCCGCAGTCCTGGCTCTTGCGCTGGCTTGGTTGGCAGTGCGCGCGCGACCGCGATGGCTCGGACTCTTCGTTCTGCTCGTGCCCCTCATTGCGTTCCCCGCCCTCCAGGACACATCGTTCGTAGTCCTGATCGCCGCTTACGGGGTGCTCGTCGCGCGCAGCGCCGCACAGTCGCCACTCGTCCTTGCCGCCGCGGCAATGGTCCCCCTGGCCGGCGCGGCTCTCTGCAAGTTCTCGTTCACCGTGCAGGTCATCGCGACCGTGTTCGTGCTCGTCGCAATACTCGCCATGCGACGTGACTGGCGACGCGCGCTCACGCTCGCGGTCAGCCTTTGTGCAATCTTCGTTGCGGGCTGGATCTCACTCGGCCAGGAAGTTGGGAACATTCCGGCGTTCTTCTCAGGAAGCCTGGAAATCGCGAGCGGCTACAACGACGCTGCGTCGATCTCTGGCGACCCATTGCAGCTGGTGCTCATGATCGCGCAGGTCGGGGTATTCGTCGTGCTGCTCCTTGTCGCCGAAGGCTGGCGATGGTCTCGACTGGCGGAAACCGGAGTGCTGCTGGTCGCCGCGGGTATCGCCTGGAAGTCCGGAGTCGTCCGCCAGGACGGCGGCCATGAGCTTACGTTCTTCCCGAGCTTGGCGTTGCTCGGCCTCCTGGTCGCGAGCCAGGAACCCAAGCCGACCAGACTCCGAACGGCGGCGATTCTCGTCTCGGTAGGGATCGCGCTCGTCGGAATCGTGCACGCAGACGCAGGGAGCCCAACGATTCCCCAGCGCCTCGACCAGCTCAGGCGGGTGCTCGGCCCCGCGCTCGCCCCTGACGCCACACGCAAGGAGAACATGCGCGCCAACGACATGCAGCGCGCCTTCCTCAACTTGCCGCGGATCCGCAAGAGGGTCGGCACTGCGACGATCGACTGCCTCTCGGAACGTTCCGGAATCCTTGTGCTGCACGGTATGAACGTACGACATCGACCGATCTTCCAAAGCTACTCGGCATACACCGCGGAATTGCAGCGACAAAACGCGGAGTTCTTTCGGTCGACTGGAGCTCCCGAGTATGTGCTCCTTGCGGTCTCTACGATCGACGGGCGTTTCGCACTCGCCGACGACAGCCTCGCCTGGCTCGAGCTCCTCCGACGCTACGATCCGGTCCTGGTCGAGCGTGGGTTCGCGCTGCTCGAGCAGGCAAAGCATCCCGCAACCGAAGCAAGCCCCGCGCCGCTGCTCGCTAGGGCGATCGCGCTCGGCGAACGTCTCATTCTGCCCACAGAGCGACCGAGCCTCGAAACGCTGGCGATCCAAGCCGAGTGGACGCCCCTCGGAAAGCTGCGGGCGCTTGCCTTCGACGCACCGCGTCTCTACCTGGAACTGGAACTGGAGACTGGCCAGCGCGAGCGATTCCGCATCTCCAAGAGCGGCACGCGAAACGGCTTCCTCCTGAGTCCGCGGATTCGATCGACGCAGGACTTCCTGCGTGCCTATGCCGGGCGTGGCACGCGCGTGCGTGCTCTTCGCATCGTCGCGGCGCCTGGACATGAGAGCTACTTCGAACCTCGGTTGGCAGTCACCCTGCGGCGGTGCTCCGCCCTCGACCGCACGGTGCAGACATCGAAGAAAGCGCTCGAACATCTCGTCCACACGTCTCAGCTATCGATGCTCACGGTATCTCCCAGCATCGACGTGCAATGGCAACGAATGCCATCGATCGTGCAGACCCCCATTGGCATCGTGAGCGTCGTCGAGCCGCCATCGCAAATCCGGCTTCGAGTCCCCGCTGGCCGCGTTCGACTCGAACTCCGGTTTGGCTTGCTGCCATCGGCGTGGAAGACCTCGGACGGCGTCACGTTCGTCGTCTCGCGCAGAGCCGCTGCGGACTCCGCCGGAACACACGGGATCACCGAGATCTACCGACGCCATGTGGACCCACGCAAGAACCCTGAGGATCGCCGAATGATCACCGAGGCTGCCGAACTCACCTTCGAACGCCCGACGTGGCTCGTGCTTGCTACCGATCCCGGCCCGAAGGGCGATCGGCGCGATGATCGGGCGTACTGGCAGCGGATCTCCGCCAGCGTCTTGGGCCCACGGTAGTGGCGCTCTACGATGCCAACATGAAGCGCTGCCCGTGCGTGCTCGCCATTGGAATGCTCTTGCTCTTGCTCGCAAGCTGCGGCCGAGAGACCAAGAAAGGAACCAGCTCGGCGACGCCCGCGTCGTTCGTCAGCCGCGCGACTTGTCGCGCATGCCATGCCAAGGAGGACGCACTTTGGCGTGGCTCACAGCATGACCTGGCCATGCAAGAGGCAACGAAAGCCACCGTCCTTGGGGATTTTCACGACGCCAGCCTGACGCACAAGGGCGTCACGTCGAGGTTCTTCGAACGTGACGGCCGCTACCTCGTCGAAACCGAAGGCCGCGACGGGAAGCTTCACGAGTTTCCCATCCGCTACTGCTTCGGCGTGGCGCCACTGCAGCAGTACCTCGTCGAACAACCTGGGGGTCGACTCCAGGTCTTGGGACTCTGCTGGGATTCTCGACCCAAGCAGCAGGGTGGCCAACGCTGGTTCGACATCCACCCGAACGAACGAATCCCACCCGACGACCCGCTGCACTGGACCGGCCGCGACCAGAACTGGAACTTCATGTGCTCGGAATGCCATTCGACCCACCTGCGCAAGCGCTATGACGCGGCCAAGGACCGCTATGACACGACCTGGTCGGAGCTGGACGTATCCTGTGAGGCCTGCCACGGGCCGGGCTCACGCCACGTCGCCTGGGCCAAGCTGCCGGCCGCAAAGCGTCCCGACGAGAGCGGCTTGGTCGTGCAACTCGACCCACTCGATGCCGACGCCTGGAGCTTCGCTACCGGGGAGTCGACAGCCAGCCGTAAGGTAGCCCCAGGCGCCAACACGCAGGTCGAGACGTGCGCTCGCTGCCACGCGCGACGCAGCGTGCTCACCGAAGACTACGTGTATGGCCGCCCCTTGATGGACAGTCACCGGCCAAGCCTGCTCCGCGAAGGTCTCTACTACGCCGACGGCCAGGTCCTCGACGAAGATTACGTCTACGGCTCGTTCCTACAAAGTCGCATGTATCACCGTGGCGTGGTTTGCACAAGCTGTCACGAGCCACACAGCCTGCGCTTACGCGCCGAAGGCAATGCGCTCTGTGTACGCTGCCACGATGCCAAGCACTTCGACGTCGGGTCGCACCTCCATCACGACCGAGGCACGGCCGGATCGAACTGCGTTGACTGCCATATGCCGTTACGGACCTACATGGTCGTGGATCCCCGCCGGGATCATTCGTTTCGCGTGCCACGGCCTGACGATTCGCGCGACTACGGCGTGCCGAATGCCTGCAACGTGTGCCATATGGACAAGACTTCGTCGTGGGCCGCGAACACCGTAGTCGCGTGGTTTGGTGCCAAGCGCACGCGGGGCGCCGACTGGACCCGCGCATTCGATGCCGGCCGGCGTCGACGCGCGAGCGCCCCGCAGCTGTTGCGTACCCTCGCGATCGACCCGACCAAACCTGGGATCGTCCGCGCCAGCGCGCTGGATCTGCTGCAGAGCTGGATCGACCCGGACACGATCCACGCAGCGCACTCGGTGATGGCGGACCCCGATCCTCTGGTGCGAATGGCGGCCCTGAGCCTTCTCGAAGATCTTCCCGACAAACCGCGCCAGCGACTCGTCGCACCGCTCCTGGTCGATCCGATCCGCGCGGTACGCATCGAAGCAGTCCGCGTTCTAGGCGCGGCGACCGCGGGTGTTTCGAGCGCGGCACTCGAGCGTGCGACTCGCGACTACCTCACGGAACAACGCGTCAACGCCGACCGGCCCGAGGCCCATGTCAACTTGGCGATGCTACACCGCAACCGTGGCCGAATGGCACAAGCAGAAGCCGAGTTTCGCCGGGCGCTCGCGATCGAGCCGGACATGGTCGTGGCTCGCATCGACCTCGTTGACCTCTATCAGCAACTCGGCCGGGATGCCGACGGCGAGCCGCTGCTGCGGGAAGGGATCCGACGACAACCCAACGTTGGCGCGCTGCACCACGCGCTGGGGCTTCTCCTCGTGCGCCGCGGCCGCAAGACGGAGGCGCTCGCGGCCCTGGGCCAGGCGGCGACGCTCGCGCCCGAGGAACCACGCTTCGCCTACGCCTACGGCATTGCGCTCAACAGCCTCGGCCAGGCCAAGACCGCCCTGCGCGTGCTCGATCAGGCCTCCCAACACCATCCCGGCGACCGCGATCTCCTGTTCGCCCTAACCACCATGCACCGCGACCTCGGCCACCGCGACCAGCCGCTCAGTTATGCACGCAGACTCCTCGCACTCGCGCCTTCGGATCCAGCTGCACAGAGCCTGGTCGCCAGCCTG
>CAYSWE010000260.1:0-7038 GCA_964434515.1 uncultured Phycisphaerales bacterium
CTGGCACAGTCCGCACTCAGTGTGTGCGCGCGCTCGAGCTGCTGCGCGAGAGACTCCCGAAGAGCTACGCGACGCTCGGTGTGTTCGGCTCCCTGGCAGCGCGCGGCAACGCCGCCGTGCGCAATGAGGTCCTCGCGGCCGGGCGCGCATTCGCTGCGACGCTCGCCCCCGCAACGGCCGTTTCCCTCGGAGGCTTGCTGATGAAGAAGATGCTACTGGTTGCGGCCGCGCTCGCGCTCGCTGGAATGGGATGGGTCATGTGGCCCACGGGCGCTGCGGATGACAGCGACACGACGGAACCCTCGGCCGTGCTCTCAGCGGGACCGGCCGAGCAAACCACGCAACCGAATCCTGTCCAACCGCCGGACGCCACGCGCGTCGACACGACTGCATCGCCAGCCGCTACGACGCCCGACACGACGCGCGCATCGCTACGCATCCGCGTCGTCTGGAGGCGCGCGAAGCTGCCCGCGAACGATATCGAGATCCGCCTGACCCCACAGGGTGGCTCCGATCCAGGCCTCGCCACACGCGACCTTGTCACGGACGCAGACGGACTCGCGACCTGCGAGGTCACGCCCGGCCGCTTCGAGGTCGCGCCAGATCGCAGCACGGGCCGGACGGTCGAACTGGCCCCCGGCCAACACAAGGAACTGGTGTTCGAACTCAGCGAAGCTCACATGATTCGCGGCCGAGTCGTGGATGCGCACGGGCAGCCCATCGCCAAGGCTCGCGTTTGGCTAGCACTCGACGGAGCCCCGAATCGAACCTTCTGGCCGACCGAAAGCGACGCGCAGGGTAAGTTCCGGATCCGCGGCGTGCCCTCGAACGGGTTCCTCAGCGCGGTCGCCCCTGGCTTCGCACCTTGCAAAACCGTTCCCATTCCCCGGGGTACGGGGCCGGCAGACATCGAGCTTCGTCTCGAGCCGAACGGGGGCGCGCTCACCGGTCGCGTCGTCGACCCGGACGGCCTGCCAATCGAAGGAGCGCTGGTTCAGATTGGCGGCGGCGCCAAGCCGATCCGCATGGCGACGGGCACGTGGCTGCGCGTGGATCCGAGCTTCCGCGTACGCACACGCGCTGGCGGTCGCTTCGCCTTTGCGGCGCTACCGGCCGGCAAGGCCAGCCTCAGCGTGCGAGCGCGTGGCTTCGTGCTGGCCGAACGCACCATTCCGATCGAGGCAAGATCGTCACGCCAACTCCAAGTGCAGTTGAACCGCGGTGCCACGATCGAGGGGACGGTCCGCGACGCCAGCGGCGCCGCCATCGCCGGTGCGCTCGTCACTTCGGGAAAACGCAAGACGATCGTCATCGTCGCGCCGTGGACCCACGCACGAACCGAAACCGATGCCCACGGCCACTACCGACTGGCCGGCGTGCAAACGGGCAAGACGCCGGTCGCCGTCAGCTGTGCGCGCGGCAAGGCGCAGGCGACCCTCGCCCTTGAAGCCGGAGCAACCGTGCACTGGTCACCAAGACTGGCGCCACCGCTACGGCTCGCCGGCAGGGTCGTCGATGCGACGGGGCGTGCCCTTGCCAAGTGGAATGTCACGGCGTTGCCGTTGTTCCGCGGCAAGACGCGACACGCGCACACCAACGCCAACGGGGAGTTCGAGTTTGACGACGTCAAGCAGGGCAGATGGAAGCTCAACGCCGCCGAACGAACCACGGGAACGGCGCTGCACACGAAGACGATCGACTCCGTCCGCGCAGACGTCCTGCTCCGCGTCCCCGACGCGCGCCCACCTGTGGGAACGATTGCCGGGGTCGTGCTGCTCCCGGATGGGCGGCCCGCGACGCGCTTCTCGGTCAGATGCCGCAATCTCACCATCCACGTCTTGCGCAAGACGCAGGAGGTCCAAGACGCGGCCGGCCACTTCACGCTGGAGCACGTGGCGTTCGGCCAGCACGAGATCCAAGTCCGGGCAGCCGGCCTGCCGCGCGCCACGATCGCCCGCGTCGCCGTGACCGAGGCCGCGCCAGATCGCGACCTCGGCGTGTATCAGTTCCAACTGCCCGGCAGCGTGTCGCTCACGATCCGCGACGACGGCGATCGGCCTGTGGTGGTCGACTACCTGACGATCCACTCCACGGATGGCCGAGTCACGACCATGGCTCTCGGCAAAGGCGGTGTCGTCACACAGCGCCATCTCCCGCCGGGCGCCTACACTGTGGATATCTGGCCAAACGGCTACGCGCCAAAGCACATCGAGTTCGCCATCGAGCCAGGGAAGAAGACTACGCGCAAGATCACGCTCGAACGCGGCATCCGCTGCGAACTCCCGGTCGAGGGACCGAAGGACCATCGCGATGATGTCTGGATGACCGCCATCTGGCGCAACGAGGCCGACCAGGAGCTAACGCGCGACTCGTTGTTGTACCCGGGCGGCAAGCTGCGCAGCCTCAAACGCTCGTTCTTGCCCGGAACCTATCGCGTCGAACTCCGCACCAAGAAGATTGGCAGCGCCAAAGTCACCTTCCACGTCGAGCGCGGCGGGACCGGAACCGTCCGGCTCCCGAGCGCAGTGCTGCGCCGCGCAAAATGAGCACGCCTGCGACCGATCTACTTGCGCCTCGCAGCCTGCGGTAGCGAAGATCTCCACACCTGCGCGAGCACACCCAGCACGCCACGCGTCGCCAACGGGAAGTCACGTCCAACGGCACGGGGCTCAGGAAACCACTTCCAGAGGAAGCTGCCGCGGACGCGCGGCTCGTGCTCGATCGCCGCGAGGGCGGCGGCAATGCAGCGCAACTGCAAGGGCTCGGCGGCCTTCCCATCGCTACGGTGCACCCACGGTTCGCGCGCAGCCTTGAAGCTCGTGTTGTATCCAAGCTCGGTGAACACAATGTCCTTGTGCGTCCGCTCAGCAAAACGACGCAGGTCGGCCATGCGCGTCGCCCAGGCCGCCGTGAGCTCGGCACTGGTTGGGTCGTCGTCGTCACAAAGCGGAAAATAGGCCTGGATGCCAATGATATCGAGCGCGTTCCAGAACGGCACGCGTTCGTAGTCAGTCCAGTTCGCAGCGTAGGTCAGCGGCGCCTTGGTCGCTTTCCGCACTCCGGCGATGATCGCGCGCCAATCGCGCTCGTGCGAAATCGTGCCATCAAGCTCCGTGCCGACAACAAAGCCATCCGCCGCAGCGCAGCCGCGCGCGATCCGCTCGATCCACGCACGGTAGTCCCCAAAGAACTGCCGCCACCGAGCGTCGTCGTGGAAGCGAATCTCACCGCGCCAGCGGAACGGCGACCCCCAGTAGGCCAGGTGCGGTTTGATCAAGACCTTGAGCCCAGCCTCGTGGGCATAGCGAATCGGCAAATACCAACGCGCGGGAGCCTCGGTCGCCTTATCGGATGCGCCACGTCGCGCAAAGCGGCGCCAACGGACGCGACCATCGGCGCGCACACTGGCATACGGGTGCAAAGCTACCCAGGTCGCACCGGTGGCGCGGATGCGTCGCATCGTCGGTCCCATGCGATCGGCATCCGCCCACTCGCGCCCGCCACCGTGCGTCGAAATCGTAATGCCGCGAATCGTCGGCGAGGGCGATTCCTGGCCGAGGGCCGCGCCAGTCATCGCTCCGCTGATGACACCAAACCAAAGTAGGAATCCGCAAAGGGCACCATGCATGGCCGAACATCCTAGGGGAGCATCGCGGTCCATGGGCGGCGATTTCTGCCCGGCCCCAAGGGGCCACGCCGGGAGTTTCCACGCAAGCCCCGCGTCGGCGCCAGATGAGAGTTCCCGACGCAAGCCCAAACGCGGCATTCGCCTGCCAGACGGGGTCCACAGTGTTCGCATCCCCCTCAAGAAGTCCGGCGAACACATCCTGCTGCCGGTGCTCGTCGGGGGAAAGGGAGAGAAGCCGCTGCTCGCCGATGTCGCGCACGGTGTGTCGCTGAACGCGACGACCATCGCCGGCCTCGCCGCTTCTCCGCGCGCCCTGCGCACCAGGCTGGGCCGCGGATTGAGCGGCCCAATCGAGGGCCGGGTCGATCGGCTCTCGGGCTTCCTACTGGGCGGACACGAACTGCGCAACCTCGTCGTCAACCTGCCAGACTCCGAGTTCGAAAACCCACGCCATATGGATTCGTACAATGGCAACCTCGGCGTTAAAGTCCTCAGCCGATTTGAGGTCACCTTTGACTACAAGAACCAACGGATGTTTCTCGAGCCCACGCCCCGCACGGATACGCCATCCGAGTGGAACAATCGGGATTGGTCCTAGACCGGCGCCAGAATCAGGACCCAAGGGTTAGCCGCGTGCTCCCGCACTCTCCGGCGGCCGAGGCTGGCGTTCAGGTCGGTGATGTGCTTCGTCAAGTCGATGATACACGCGTCCAGAGTCAGCAACGATTCCACCCATATGACTACTTTATCGGACCCGGCCGTGTGGTACACCTCCTTGTCGTGCGCAAGGGGAACGAGCGGCGGCTGAAGACGCCCCTTCGCCGGTTGCTCTAGGAAGGGCTGGCGGTCTTGTCAGCCGGAGACTTCTGCAACACGAGGATCCATAAGTCTGATGCACACCACTAGGACCAAACTGACCGCGACGGGGGCCCGGCGAGGCCTCGTCGCCCTTCTCGCACTGAGCTGCGCCAGCGGACACCAGCTGGAAGCACAGAGCAGGCCAGCGGAAATCGCACAGCAGAGGGCGCGGCTGCGCGCAGTGGAACAGTTCCGTGCACTCGAGTTCATACCGGTCACGAAGCACCCACCGTTCGTGTTCTGGATCCAAAAGCCGCATCGCGCAGTGGACCAAGCGCTGTATGTGGCCGCAACGGCCGGTCGGCTCGCCAAACCTCTCAAGAAGCTGGAGGCGGCACTGGTCAAGGACTTGATGGCGCCGCTCAAGCTCAAAGCCAAGGTACGGTCCTACCCAATCCTCGTCTTGGCAAGCTCAGAGGATTATGATGAATATGGCGCCGCGCCGCAAAGGGTACCGGGTTGACGGCCGCCCGCTACGATGCCGAGCTGCGCGCGGTCGTCACCTTCGAGGACCCCAAGGCGCAGGGAGTTCCGACTAGGTCCGCGACCCTGAGTGCAGCCGTCGAATCGCTCCTGCACGCCTACTCTACGGCGGGAGTGCCCCGTCCGATCTGGTTCGTGCGCGGATTGGCAGAAGAGCGCTCGGCGAACGATTGCGCGAGCACGTTCGCCACACCCTCGGAGCCCCACCGACACCGGCACTTTCTCGGAGAGGTCTGGAAACAGGGGCTTACTCACCCCTACTTCAGCTCGATCTACGATCTAGTCACAGCGTTGAGTCCCGCCGAGGTCATCGAGAATGCCAAACGGCGAGCGCGCGGTTTGACGATCGAGGCCGACGTGGCCAACGACGCGTTCGTCTCGGAATCCTCGCTGCTGGTGACATTCCTCTGCCACGTCGGTTCTCCCAAGCGTAGACCAGGATTCTTACGCTACACGCGCAGTGTCTTGCGGGGAGGTGCCGGCTGGTCAAGCTTTGCCCGTGCGTTCGACCTGCAAGACTCGACCAAGATCGAGCGCCAGTTCTTCGCCTGGCTCAGGTCCGGCATCGTGCAGGGCAGCAAGGGCAAGACAAAGCTACCGCCCCTCAAGCTGAGGACCGTTGGCGACTATGCGCCAACGTCGGCCGGCGGCGGCGGACTGCCCATCCCCGCGGCGGTCAACAAGCGTCTCCCACTGCGCTTACCGTTCGGCAAGGGCGAGTGGCGGCTGTGCCTCGACACAGCCACCTACCTAGCGTCCCGCGGTCGTCTTCAGTTGGCAGCGGCCGCGCTCGCCGCCGCAGACGAAGGCCCTGGCACAGCGCGCCTGGAGCGCGAACGCAGGCGTCTCGTCGCACTCGCGGCGTTCCGCAAGGACCTGCTGCGACGCGCCATTTCTGACAAGAAGCGACTCCGACTGCGCGTCGGCGAGCGCCAGGCGGTTGGCCGCATCCGCAGTGCGAGCACAACCTCGTTCCTGTTTGTGGTCGGCAAACAGACCCAGCTGATGTCGATAGCCGCATTGGGTCCGTTCGATCTGGGCCGGCTGGGCCGGATCTTCAAGGCGTTCGATCACACCAACGGTTGGCTCGAACTCTATGCCGCCCTGCTTTCGGAACGAACACGCAAGAGTCTGCGCGCCCGCTTGCTGCGGCGCCAGGACCCGTCGTTCGCAGAGCTCATTCACGACCGAGGCGACTACACATCGCTGCGGGACAAGAGCCCGCGCAAGGCGGTCACGATCGCGGCGGCCTATGTTCACGTATGGCAACGTGCGGCCCAGGATGCAGGGAATCCCACGCAAGGCTGGACCGCGCTCCGCCGCTTCGTCGACGCACATGGCACCGATGCCTTCGTCGAGCAGCGGCGCACCGATGTCCAACTTTTGGCTCGCCGGCTTCTCGAGCGCGTCTTCGATACGGACGATCCGCAGCGCTTGCTGAGCGGCGCGAGAATCTCGACCGACAAGGACGGTGTCTCTACAATCCACTACGACCTGGCCGACTCCGCACAGCTCGCCGACTTCCCCGACCATCCACGGGACGCCAAGAGTCGGTCCGAGGCCTACCCAAACTTGCTCGTCGGCGGCCAAGGCTTCCGGATCGAGGGTGGCGAACTCCTCGCCGACGGCAGCGCCGTTCGGCGGTTCCTGCTGCCGATGTCGGCGCCGCTCCGGGTGCGCGTCAAGCTCCAGTTCGGTGGTGCCGGTGTCTTCGCCATCCATCTCTGCGAAGACGGCTATGGCAATTCCATCGAGGGCGACCCATTCGGCGGCCTCGCCATAATCGACCGAAAAACAAACGTCCACGGCGACCGTAGTGGCCCGATCGAGACGCTGATCGAAGGCCAAGAATACACACTCGAGCTACGCCATGACGGCAAGCGCGTGCGCTCTTTCGTAGACGGGAAGCAGGTCAACATCATCGAACAAGCCGGCAGCCGGCCCTCGGGCTGGATCTCCATGTTCGTCCATTCGAACAACCTGATTCGGATCGCCGAACTCTCGCTGACTGGCCGAATCGATCGCCAGCGCATGCGCGCCCTGCGTGGCGAGTGGATCAGGGCGCGGCT
>CAYSWE010000261.1:0-6976 GCA_964434515.1 uncultured Phycisphaerales bacterium
CTCGACTCCGGCAACGACCCAGCCAAGTGGGAGGCCTACATTCGCCAGGAGTTGCCCGGACTCTTGTTCGCGCCGATCTCGTTCATGAGCGCCACCGATGGGATCAACGTGGACGAGACGCTGCAACTGGTCGAAGAACTCGACGCGCAGGCCCGACTCGAGGTGCCGACCCCGCAGCTCAACAAGATCCTGCAGCAAGCTCGCCAACGCCTCGCCCCACGCAGCGCGGGGAAGATCCCGAAGCTCTTCTACGCCACGCAGGTCGGCACCCGGCCGCCGACCATTCTGATCTTCGTCAACGACCCACACCTGTTCACCGGCCAGTACGACCGCTATTTGCAGAATCGCCTACGCGAGGCCTTCGGCTGGAAGGAGATCCCACTGCGCCTCGTGTATCGCCGGCGTGAGAAGGTCGAGCTGCCGCCCGAGTAGGAGGCCGCGGATTGCGTGGACCGCGAACCGGCCAGCGTCTGCGGCATCGCCGATCCCGGCGTCAAGTTGCGCTGCGGTTCGGTCGATAGCATCGATGTTTCTGGTTCTCCAAGGTTGGTCCGTCCATGCGCTACCTCGTTTTCGCTTCCGCTCTTCTCCTGGCCGCTTGCCAGACGACGCCGCCGCGTGACCTGGCGCGGACGCCGGGTCTTTACACGTCCACGGGCTACCATGCGAAGCACCACCAGGATCGCAGCGTGTGGATTCTTCCGGTCGGGGATCGGCGCCAGCCGCTGCCGACCCACCGCGACGGTGTTTACCCGCTGACCTACACGGAGGATCGTTATTGGGCTCGCCCGATCGCTGTGATGGTCGATGAGGTGGTGCGCAAGGAGATCGCCGATGCGGGACTCTTCGCGCGGATTGCCCCCGACGAAGCGAGCGCCGATTGGGTCATCGAGCCGACGCTGCTCGACTTCTACGGTGCCGTCGAGGAGCGTGTCGCCGGGCGGCGCGTGCTGGGCAAGACCAGACTGCACGTCAAGGTGTGGGGCAAGCGCGGCAAAGACGGTCGCCGCGAGGTCCTGCGCGAGCAGACCTACAACGCGCCGACCGAGACCGCTGGCGCCATGTTCGTCCCGGACCCGCACGCGTTGGCGGTCGCAGCGTGCCGCAAGGCCGTCGTACTGATGCTCCTCGATCTCGAGGCCGGCGGACGGTTGTTCGATGGCATCCCGGCGGAAGCCGCGTTTGATCCGACCCGTCGCGTGCCGTGGCCCGGCGCCAGCCGCTGAGAGCCACTAGAGGCCACCCTGCAAAGCCGGAAAATACCATATCCAGCGTTGCGGTCCAGTCGCATAGCTATATATTGTGCTTTCTGGGTTGGTGGGGCGTGCCGGCGGGCCCTCCCCGCCAGGCGTGGCCGTGGTGGTCCCGGCGCGTGCGCGTAGGGTTGGTTGGCTGGCTAGCGCCGGCTCCGGTCGTCGTCGGCCGGGAGGGGTGTGCATGAGAATCGAACGTCGGTTTACGACTCGTAAGGGTGGGGCATATAGCGGGATCCGTTTCGTCAAGCGAACCAGCGAGATCCGCAATCCCGACGGGACGCTGGTCTTCCAGCATCGTGACATCACGGTTCCGGAGGCATGGAGCCAGGTCGCGACCGACATTCTTGCCCAGAAGTACTTTCGCAAGGCCACCGTGCCGCAGGTCGAGGGGCTCGATGAAGCGCGCTTCCACTACAGCGGCGCGAAGGCCAAGGACAACTTCGTCGGCAAAGCCGTCGCGCCGCCGGCCGACGGACACGAGCCTGTCCTCGGGCAGGAGACGGATTGCCGCCAGGTGTTCCACCGACTCGCGGGTTGCTGGACTTGGTGGGGTGAGAAGTTCGGCTACTTCGACGGTAAGGACGACGCTCGCGCGTTCTATGACGAGATTTCTTACATGCTGGCGGCACAGATCGCCGCGCCGAACTCGCCGCAGTGGTTCAACACCGGTCTCTATTGGTCGTATGGCATCGAGGGGCCGCCCCAGGGCCACCGCTACGTCGATCCGAAGACGCACAAGCTGAAGAAGGCGTCCAACGCCTACGAGCATCCCCAACCGCACGCGTGCTTCATCCAGAGCGTCACCGACGATCTGGTCAACGATGGCGGGATCATGGATCTCTGGACGCGCGAGGCGCGGTTGTTCAAGTACGGCTCCGGGACAGGCAGCAACTTCTCTGCTCTGCGTGGTTCGAACGAGCCGCTCTCGGGAGGTGGACGCTCGTCTGGGTTGATGTCGTTCCTGAAGATTGGCGATCGCGCCGCGGGCGCCATCAAGTCGGGTGGGACGACACGGCGAGCGGCCAAAATGGTCTGCCTCGATATCGATCATCCCGATGTCGAGGAGTTCATCACCTGGAAGGTCACCGAAGAGCAAAAGGTCGCGGCGCTGGTGGCTGGCTCGCGCACGATCCACAAGCATCTGAGCGCGATGGTCGATGCGGCTTGGCAGACCGACGCGCGGGGCGCAGCGGAGGCCGAGGCCTGCTTGGATGCCGATCCGCGGTCGAACAAGTCGCTGCGTCGGGCGATTCACGCGGCCCGTGCGGCATTCGTGCCGGATCAGCTGGTGCGCAAGGCGTTGCAGGCCATTGGCCAAGGACTCCGTGATCTGAATCTGCACGAGTGGGACACCAACTGGGACTCCGAGGCGTATCTCACGGTATCGGGTCAAAACTCGAACAACTCCGTGCGCGTCCCAAACAGTTACCTGGACGCGGTCGAGAAGGGTGAGGATTGGGAACTCATCCGCCGTAAGGATGGCAAGGTCGCTCGCAAGCTGGCCGCGCGCGAGCTATGGGACAAAATCTGCTACTCGGCCTGGGGGGTCGCCGACCCAGGTCTGCAGTTCGACACCACGATCAACGAGTGGCATACCTGCCCCGAGGATGGCCGCATCAATGCGAGCAATCCCTGTTCGGAGTATATGTTCCTCGACGACACCGCTTGCAACTTGGCCTCGATCAACCTGATTCACTTCGAGTGCCATGGCGAGTCCAACGCCGAGCTGTTTGACAATCGCTATGGTGCTGAGGCGGCGGAGCCGGCGCCGTCTCAGCCGGCGTTCGAGTTTCAGACGGAGTTGTTCGAGCACGCGGTTCGGCTTTGGACTCTCGTTCTGGAGATCAGCGTCCTAATGGCGTCGTTCCCGTCGGAGAACATCGCGCAGAAGAGCTTCGACTACCGCACCCTGGGCCTTGGCTATGCCAACCTCGGCACCCTGCTCATGCGCCAAGGCGTCCCGTACGACAGTCCACAAGGCCGCGCCATCTGCGCCGCGATCACAGCGGTGCTTGGCGGGCGTAGTTATGCCACGAGTGCTGAGCTCGCCGCCGAACTCGGGACCTTCGCACGCTACGACGCCAACACGGAAGCGATGCTGCGCGTGATTCGCAACCATCGACGCGCGGCCTACACGGCCGCTGACGGTGACTACGAGGAGCTGTCCGTCGTGCCCTGTGGAATCGATAGCGCTCATTGTCCGAGCCCGCTGCTGCAGTCAGCGCGTGCCGCGTGGGATGCCGCGTTGGCGCTCGGGGAGCAGCATGGGTTTCGCAACGCGCAGACGACGGTCCTGGCGCCGACGGGAACCATCGGCCTCGTCATGGACTGTGACACGACTGGCATCGAGCCCGACTTTGCGCTCGTCAAGTTCAAGAAACTTGCCGGCGGTGGCTACTTCAAGATCGTCAACCAGAGCATCGCGCCAGCGCTGTCGAAGCTCGGCTACGAGGACGCGCAGGTTGCGGAGATCCTCGCCTATGCCAAGGGCCACGGCACGCTTCGCGGAGCGCCGGTCATCAATCACGAAGCCCTGCGGGCGCGCGGCTTCTCGAGCGGCGCCTTGGACAAGATCGAGGCCCAGCTCCAAGCCGCCTTCGATCTGAGCTTCGCCTTCAGCGTGTGGAACCTCGGCGAGGATTTCTGCGTGCAAGAGCTCGGCCTCGATCGCGAGGCGGTTCGCGATCCGCAGTTCGATCTCCTGAAGGCCATCGGTTTCAGCGATGAGGAGATCCGCGCCGCCAACGACTACTGCTGCGGGACGATGACCATCGAGGGCGCCCCGCATCTACGTGCCGAGCACCTGTCGGTCTTCGATTGCGCGAACAAGTGTGGACGGAAGGGCGAGCGGTTCATCTCCTACAGTGCGCACATCGGCATGATGGCCGCCGCGCAGCCATTCCTCTCGGGGGCGATCAGCAAGACGATCAACATGCCCGGTGAGGCCACGGTCGAGGATGTATCGACGGCCTATCTCGAATCCTGGAAGCACATGTTGAAGGCGGTCGCGCTCTATCGCGACGGCTCCAAGCTGTCGCAGCCGCTTTCGAGTCTCGCGCTCGACGAACTCGGCATCACAGCGGAGGACGCTGGCATTTCCGAAGACCTAGGCACCGATACCAGTTCGGTGCAGGAACTCGCCGGCAACATCCGTCCCGACGTGGCTCGCGTCGCGGCGGCCGCGGCGTCGAACGTGCTTCAATCCGAGTATCGTGCTCCGGGCCGGCATCATCTGCCCTACCGACGCCTAGGCTACACGCAGAAGGCCGTGGTCGGTGGGCACAACGTCTACCTGCGCACAGGCAACTACGAGGACGGCACGATTGGCGAGATCTTCCTCGACATGCACCGAGAAGGCGCGGCCTTCCGCAGTCTGATGAACTGCTTCGCGATTGCGATCTCACTCGGGCTGCAGCACGGTGTCCCGCTCGAAGAATACGTCGACGCCTTCGTGTTCACACGGTTCGAGCCATCGGGCATCGTCGCGGGCCACGACAAGATCAAGTTCTCGACCTCGATCATCGACTACGTGTTCCGCGAGCTCGCCATCAGCTACCTGGATCGCGACGACCTCGCGCACGTCAAGGAAGAGGTCCGACAGGAGACGGCGACGGAGGCCGAGCCGTACCAGCCACCGTCGGTGTCGCCATCCGACGAGGATGCGGCCGGCGGTGCCGATGGCGAGGATGGTGGGCCGCCGCCTCCTGCTGGCGGCTGTGAGTCACGAGCGAATACCGAGGATGGCGAGCCCATCCTGCGACTCGAGCCAGCGCGCCGGCCGCGGTCCGCGGTGCACGCCGGGGAGGCCGCCGCGGCGCAGGACCGGCTGATCGTCGAGGCGCGGATCAAGGGCTACGAAGGTGACCCTTGCATGGAGTGCCAGCAGTTCACGATGGTGCGCAACGGCACCTGTCTCAAGTGCATGAACTGCGGGGCGACGAGCGGCTGCTCTTAGAAGCCCGGCCTGGCTGCGGCACTTTGGTCATGAGCCGAGCACTTGACGCAGTGCCTCGGGGAATGCGAGCTTTTCTAGCTCGAAGACGCGCGCTGCGAGTGTCTCCGCGGTGTCGTCGGGCAGCACGGGACAACGGCGCTGCAGCAGGATCGCGCCCTGATCGTAGGCGTTGTTGCAGTAGTGCACGGTGCAGCCGCTCTGCGCGCGACCGGCGCGCAGCACAGCTTCGTGCACATGCGAACCATACATTCCCTTCCCGCCGAAGTCGGGCAACAGCGCCGGGTGGATGTTGAGGACGCGCCGGTCGAAGTCCGCCGGGATCTCGAGCAGGCTGAGAAAACCCATGAGGCAGGCGATGTCGATCGATCGCTGCCGCAGCTCGTCGAAGACCGCCGCGGAGAAATCGGCCGTGGTCGCGAAGTCGCAGCGTCGCCGCACGCAGGCCTCGAGGCCAAGCCGGCGCGCGCGCTCGAGACCAAAGGCGGTTCGCCGCGATGACAGCACGAGCTCGATGCGGGCTTCGAGCTCGCCGCGAGCGATCACGGCGGCGAGGTTCTCCAGGCTGCGACCCGACCCCGAGATCAAGACAGCGAGCCGGGCCCTGCCGTCTCGTCGGACCTGGTCACCCCTGTTGGAGTTCACTCGGCAGCGAGTCGCTCGAGCAGCCCGGCCAGGACCGTGCTGACGCGCGGGGCCGCAAGGTCCGCTGCGTCGACGATCTTTTCGAGGTTGGTCGGTTCCGGCGACATTGGATCGACGCGTTGCGTGATCCCGAGGAGCGCGAGCGTGCGGAATCCAGCGTGCACGGCGGCGATGACCTCGGGCACGGTCGACATGCCGACGTAGTCTGCGCCCGCCGAGCGCAGAAAGCGGTACTCGGCCCGCGTTGGCAGGCTGGGGCCTTGCACCGCCGCGAAGATCCCCTCGTGGACCGGAAAGCCGGCCTCCTCGGCGACCTGTCGGGCCAGCTGTCGCGGCCGCGGCGCGTACGGCTCACTCATGTCCGGAAAGCGCGGGCCGAGCAGCTCGTCGTTGTGGCCGATGAGTGGGTTCACCGACGTGAAGTTCAGGTGGTCGGTGACGAGCGCGAGGTCGCCGAGCGCGCAGCCGGCGCGTAGTGCGGCGGCCGCGGCGGTCAGCACGAGCGTCTCGGCGCCGAGCGCGCGGAACACGCGGACCGGGAACGCCAGCTCGAGCCCGGTCGTGCCGAGGTAGGGGGCGAGCGGTGCATCCGCGACAACGACGTCCATGCCGGCGTATCTGCCGATGACCAACGTGCTGCCCTCAGTACTCTGTGGGAACTCCGGGATCTCCTCCGTTTGGAACACGGTCTTGTCTTCGAGCCGTGAGGAGAACTCTACATGACCCGTGCCGAGGAACATCGCCACACGTGGCCGTAGCCCGCTGGCGTTCGCCAAGGTTTCGGCTGCGACTTTGGCGCGCTCGCGCGACGCCCTGATTTCGTTTGCTGGAATCACCGTTCGGTCAGTGAACCACACGGGCATCCGATTTGCGAGCAAACGAGCTCGAGAGCGATCCTGCTTGCGCCGGTCACTTCGCCGGTCGCGGAACGCCCAGGGCGACGCCGACGATCGTCGCCGCGAAGTCGTGTTCGATCCGGTCCGCATACAGCGTCGCCGCTTCCTCGGCTTGGTTCTACCACGCGCGCAAGAGCTTGCCCAGGACGACGAAGGCGGCGACCTCCGGACTCTTGGATTGCATCGCAGCCAGCTCCTTGCTGAGTCGCCATGGGAAGCGCGGCTCG
>CAYSWE010000262.1:0-6975 GCA_964434515.1 uncultured Phycisphaerales bacterium
GACGATGACCTTCGACGTGGGCGGCCTAAGGTGCACAAGCTTTGGGGCGACGCGATGGCCGTGCTCGTCGGCGACGCGTTGCAGGCGCGTGCGTTCGAGGTGTTGCTCGCTGGCGGGGCGCCGGAGAGGCGCCTCGTCACGGCCGCGAGCGTCTTGGCCCGGGCGGCCGGCGCTGCGGGGATGGTCGGCGGGCAGGTGCTGGACCTCTTGGGAGAGGGGGAGGCGCCCCAGCTCGACCGCGTGCGGCGCATCCATGAGCATAAGACGGCGGCGTTGCTCGCCGCGAGCGTCGAGATCGGCGCGGTGCTCGGCGGCGCCGATCGCGCGCAAACCGCTGCCCTTCGTCGATACGGTGACGCGGTTGGGCTGGCGTTTCAGATCATCGACGACTGCCTCGACGAGACTGCGTCGCCGGAGGAACTCGGCAAATCTCCTGGCAAAGACCGAGATGCGGGGAAACAGACTTGGCCGGCGTGCGTAGGGCTCGAGGCGAGTGCCGAGGAGGCGAGGCGCCTCGTAGCGCAAGCGCACGCCGACCTTCGCGGCCTCAAAGGGCTGGAAAAGGAGGCTCGGTTCCTGGAGGATCTGGCCTCATTTGTGGTAGACCGCCGACGCTAGTCTCGCGCGACCTAACGGAGAGTAAGAAAACATCATGTCGGAAGCGGAACGCCTTCTCGATGCCGTGACTTGGCCCGAGGACCTCAAGGAGATTCCCCGGGAGCGTTTGCCGCAGCTCTGTGAGGAGATGCGAGAGTTCATTCTCGAGTCCGTGACGCAGACCGGTGGACATCTCGGTTCGGGCATGGGAGCGGTGGAGCTGACGGTGGCGTTGCACTACCTGTTCGACTTCCGTGAGGATCGACTGATCTTCGATGTTGGACATCAGGCATACCCACACAAGATCCTGACCGGGCGGAAGGACAGCTTTCATAGCCTGCGCCAGAAGGGAGGGCTCTGTGGCTTTACGAACCGTTTCGAGTCGCCCTATGACGTTTACCTTATGGGGCATGCCGGGACGGCGATCAGTACCGCGCTTGGCGTCACCTATGGCGATGGCCTGCGCGGCCGGAAGCGCAACGTCGTCGCGGTCGTGGGAGATGCCGCATTCGGGTGCGGTGTCGCGTTTGAAGCGATGAACCACGGCGGTGCCCTCGGCAAGAACCTCACCGTCATTCTCAATGACAACAACTGGTCGATCGCCAAGACGGTCGGCGCCCTGTCAAGTTACCTCAATCGGATCCGCACGGGATCGCTCTACCAGGGCGCCAAGAAAACCGTGCACCAGCTGTTGCAGGCGATGCCCTTGATTGGCGACAAGCTGGATCGAGGCATCGAGGACGGCCTCAAGGTGCTGCAGGCGACGCTCGTTCCGGGGCAGATTTTCGAGGCGCTCGGCAGTCACTACTTTGGGCCGATCGATGGACACGACACCGACGAGTTGATCGACACTCTCAACCACGTCCGCAATCTGGAAGGCGTCGTTCTGGTGCACGTGAAGACCCAAAAGGGCAAGGGAGTCCCCGGCTCGCAGGATCGCCCGGATCGGGCGCACGCTGCGAAGCCCGCCCCGCGCAAGGCGCGCGTTGCGGCGCCCAAGACGGCCGGCACGGAGCCTGCAGTCGTGATTCCGGCCAACCCGCCGGTCTCCGCGCGGCGAGCTTGGACCAACTGGTTTTCGGATGCACTCGTCGAGGCTGGTGTGCGCGACGAACGGGTGTGCGTGCTCACCGCTGCGATGCCCGACGGCACCGGCGTCATGGACTTTCAGGCACGTTTTCCCACGCGCTGCGTCGATGGGGGCATCGCCGAGCAGCATACGGTCGCGTTCGCTTCGGGGTTGGCTACCGCCGGCTTGCGACCGGTCGTCGCGATCTATTCCACGTTCCTTCAGCGCGGCTACGACATGGTCTTCCAGGAGGTCATTCTGCAGCGCTTGCCCGTGGTGTTCGCCATGGACCGGGCCGGGCTCGTTGGCGAGGACGGTGCGACGCACAACGGGATCCATGACATTGCCTATCTCGGGACATTCCCGGGGATCGTGATGATGTCGCCGCGCGACGGCACCGAACTCGGGATGATGCTCGACTATGCCTTGACTCTCGAGTGCCCGACGGCGATTCGCTATCCACGTGGTGGTGCTCCGAGCGGGGACGCGCGCTCGGCTCGCCCGGCGATCGAGCTAGGCAAGTCGGAGACGCTTCGGGAGGGGCGCGACGTAGCGATCGTCGCCTACGGGAGTGAGGTCGAGTTTGCGATGCAGGCGGCCGACAAGCTCGCTGCCGAAGGCATCGAGGCCGAGGTCGTCAGCGCGCGCTTCGCCAAGCCGTTCGATTCCGAGATGCTCCAGGACCTGCGCAAGCGCTTCGAGCTGGTTGTCTCCGTTGAGGACCATGCGAGTTGCGGCGGGTTTGGCAGTTGCTTGCTCCAGGCGTTGCACGCGCTTCCGGCCGGTCGACTGCCGCGGGTGCGCATCCTGGGTGTGTCCGACGAGATCTATGAGCACGCTTCGCGGCCCGAGCTGCTCGAAGCCGCGGGGCTCGATGCGCAGGGCATCGCCGCCGCGGTCCGCGAGGAGTTGTCGACATTGCGCCGTGGCGGGCATCGGTTCGTCGTCGGGTTGGCCGAAGAGTAGGCCCACCCGGACACGTTGGCACGAGACAACACGGGAGCGGAGCAATGAGGCCGCGCGTCCTGCTGATCGGCGACGAAAAGAAGGGCGAGGTGGCTCGTCTCGTTGCGGACCTCGTTCCCTGGTTGCGCCAGCACGCTGAAGTTGCCGACGTACTGTTGCGGCGCGACGAGCCGATCACCGTGGAGGCCGACTACTGCGTTGTGCTTGGCGGCGATGGCTCGATTCTTTCGGCCGCGCGTCGTCTTCGAGGTCGGCAGATTCCGACGCTTGGCGTCAACTTGGGACGCCTCGGCTTCCTCGCAAGGCTCACGGTGGACGAGGACCGGACTGCCTTGCAGGCCGTGCTCTTGCGGGCGTTGCGCGGCGAGATGCGCGAAGAGCCCCGCATGATGCTGGAGTGCGCATCGCCCGAGGACGGAACCACGGTGCTCGTGCTCAACGATGTCGTCGTTCAGCGCGACGAGCCTTCGCTGATCCAGGTCTCGGTTCGCGTGGCGGGCATCGACGTGACGACCTACGTGGGCGACGGAGTGATCTTGGCGACTCCGGTGGGCTCTACGGCGTATTCCCTCGCGGCAGGGGGACCCATCGTTGCACCTCAGGTCGATGCGCTCGTGCTGACCCCGCTCGCGTCGCACGCGTTGCCGGTGCGTCCGTTGGTCATTCCCGCCGGCGGGGAGGTCGAGTTCGTGGTTGGCGGCGAGCGGCCGCATTCCGGCCGGCTCATTCTCGACGGCCAGGTCTCGTTCGGGCTCTCCGGTGGTCAGCGCGTCGTGGCCCGTAGGTCGGACATCCAGTTCCGATCGCTGCGGCTCGAGTCGGACGACTTCTTCCAGGTGCTTCGGCGGAAGTTCGGTTGGCAGGGCTTTCCTCGCTATGACGCTGGCCTGTAGGGACGCTGGCCTGTAGGGACGCCGGCCGCGGCAGTTCGCCCGATTGGCAAGAAGGGTGCGATTCTGCCGAAACCCATCGGATCGGGTACGATACTTCTCTCGGCTGCTGTCATCCGAGCGTTCCCAAGACTCGATGCCATCGTTCCTCGTATTCGCCTTCGCCTTGTTGTCGCCCGCGTGGCTAGCGCCCCAGGTGGGCTCGCCCCGCGCCAAACCTAAGCCGGCCCAATGGCTGGTTACGTTCGACTCGAGCTACGACCTGCTGGCACTGGAGCGGGCGATTCGTGCCCGGAATCCTGCTGCTGCGGCGACTGCGGTGGCGGCGCTCGAGCGACAGAAGGCGACCCGGCACCGCGCGTTCTATGCCGCCGTCGAGCGCTTGGATGGGCAAGTCGTCGAGTCCTGGTGGCTGGTGGACGGCTGCGCGATCCTCGTCCCTGGGGCTGCGGTCGATCGTCTCCGTGCGATGCCGGGAGTCGCGCGCATCCAACTCGACGCGGCCGTTGGGCCGACGGGCTGGACGGCGAGTTGTATCAAGGATGCCACGAGCGCCGGCTCCCACAACGCGGACAGCCTGCAACAGCGAGGATTGCTCGGGGGAAAGGTTGGGTTGGCGGTGATCGACACCGGGCTTGACATCTCGATGGGGGCCACGAAGCGACCGCACCGGTCGTTCTACGTGGACGGTGATCCACGCAAGAAGCTCCGTTCGGGCATTGGCGGGTTCCGAATCCTCGTCGCCAGGGCGCTTGGCAAGATGCCCGCCGACGACGTCCTCGGCCATGGCACCGCGGTCGGGGCGATCGCTGGTGGCGAGGTCTGGCTCACGCCGAGGGCGGACCGTGGGCACGCGCCGCGGGCGACGTTGTTCTCCTACTCCATCGCGAATGATCGTCAGGGCAACTCGAGCTTTGCGACGATTGTGACGGCGTGGCAGCGCGTGGTTGCCGACGCTGCACGCGGCATTCACGTTGTATTGCACGCCTATTCCGGCAGCCCGAATCCGCTCAACATCGGGCAGATGGCGCTCGACCAGGCGGCACGGACCGCGGATCTCGTGTGTGTCGTGTCCGGTGGGAACGGCGCTGCGTCCACCCGGTCGAGCCAAGCGGCGGCCAACGGTGTCGCTGTGGGGGCTGTGTATGCCAAGGGCCGGCGCGTCGTGTGGCCGTTGAGTTCGCGTGGGCCCATCTTCGGCGACCAGCGCACCTTTCCAGATCTCGTTGCCAACGGGGTTGGTACGGTTACGCCGGCGCCGGACAACGAGCGCAAGGACCAGGTGCTCACGGGGACCTCGATGGCAGCAGCGCAGGTCGCGGGTGCTGCTCTCCTGCTCCGGTCGGCGTTTCCACGCATGAATGCCCTTGGGGTCAAGGCGGCGCTCCTTGCCACCGCAGAGGACGTGTCCCGGCAAAACCCGTTGCCGCCCTACAACTCGCACAACGCCTACGGCATGGGCTACCTCCGCGACGATCGGCTGCTTGCGTTTGTGCGCCGGTCGACGACCCTCGTGCTGTCCAGCGCGCTGATCCGGTCGGCGGCGCGATCCACACGAGTGATCCGCGTGCAACCGGGGAAGACCTACGTCGCGGTGCTCGCGTGGAATCGCCTCGACGTTCGGCGCAAGGCATGGAGCAACCTCGACCTCGTCGCTCGCTCCGGGACCACGGTTGTGGCGGAGTCACGGTCGACGCGTCGGCTTTACGAGCGGATCTACCTCCACCCGTCGGCGGCTGGCAAGATCGCGATCACGGTCCTGGGGACGTCGCTCAGCCAGGCGAAGGTGCCGTTCACGCTTGTCGTTGGGGAGGTCCCTTCGCCATTCCGTCGACCTCGCGTGGCGGTCTTCGGGAATGCCTGTCCCGGCAGCAGCGCGGCTCAGGTGGGGGCGAGCGCGGTTGCGCCACGGGCCGCGCAGCGTGTCTTCGGCAACACGGCTTCGATCCACGGGCTTGGCTGGAAGCCGCACCGGCTACAACAGGTGTTTGCTGCGGACGCGGTGCCGAGCACGTTCTTTGCGCGTGCGCTGCAGTTTCGGCAGGACGATCGAACGTTCTTCACGGCGGTGCGCAACTACTGGGCGCGCCTCGAGATCAGTCTCGGCCTGACCCGAAAGTCGCCGCTGACGATCGCGTCGAGCTTCCGCGCGAATCGGACCGACCCGATGACCGTCGTGTTGCCCTCGACGCGTGTCAACCTGCCCGACTTCGTTGCTGTCAACAAGTCTGCGACCAACTGGAACGTACGCATCCCCTTGGCGCGGCCGTTCGTCTATGCGGCGACCGCCGAGCGCAACTTGCTCTTGGACATCGTCCATGTCCAGAATGCCGCGGGGAACTCTTCGGCCTACTACTACGTGGACGCCGTGCTGGACCGGACGACGTATCCAGTGAGTCGCGTGTTTGCAGCGACGACGACGGCGACGCGGGGATTTGTCGGTTATGGCTTCGGTGCTGTGGTCGGTTTCCTCGAGCCGCTCGCGAACGCTGCGCGCCCGCGGCTGGAGTGGTCCGGCGAGTTTGTCGTCGGCCGCCCGGTTTCTCTGCAGGTTGCGCAAGCGCCGGCGCGGACCGTAGGGCTCATCTATCTAGGCTTCTCGGATCGGCGCTGGGGGGCGTTTCGCTTGCCGCTCGATCTGACCAAGATTGGGGCTCCGGGCTGCGCGATCCTGACCGGTGCCCTCGTCACCGCCGCGGTCGTGACGGATGGTCACGGTGTGGGCCGGTTGCGCTCTGCGGTTCCGGCACTGCCAGGCTTGGTCGGGGCGACGGTCTTCTACCAGGGCATGCTGATCGACCTCAAGGCCAACCAGCTTGGGCTCACCTTCACGAACGGGCTTCGCGTCGTGTTCGGCGGCTAGGCGCTTCTAACCCAGCTCTAGCTGGCGCTTCGCGTCGACGACGTCGCGGTTGATCCTGATGCGCGCTTGCTCGAGGTTCGCGTAGAGCGGGTAGTCCTTGGTCAACGCGTGCTGGAGCTGTCGCAGCATCTGGATCGCCATCCGAAACGTCCGCACTATGTCCCCGGGGGATGTCGTCGTGTAGTGCGTCAAGTCGTCGAACTCGCAACCGTTGCACCAGGCGATGGTCGCGCCGGCGAGCCCGAAGTCCGGCAGTTTGATGGTCTGTGTGAAGCCGTTCTGCACTTCGATGGTCGTGAATCGGCGAATGGACATCTCGACGACCTGGGCGATTTCGCGGGTCTCGGGGTCGGGATTGACCAGGGGCTGCGCCCCGCGGCGCTCTTCGTAGACGATGCTCACGAAGACCGCGGCGAGCTGTTCGGGGCTCAGGGTGTCGAGCGCCCCGTGGAACAGCAGTTCCGCCAGCTGGATCTCGTAGCCGTTGATTTGGCGCGCGATCTTTGCGCGCGGCATGAGCCCTTCCTCGCGATCCAAGTAGCCGCTTTCTTCGAGCACGTTGATCTTTCTCAGGATCTTTGCGGTCGCCG
>CAYSWE010000263.1:0-6972 GCA_964434515.1 uncultured Phycisphaerales bacterium
GAGCTTGTCCTGGACTGGTTCGAATGGTGCGAACGGTCGGGTGCTCGGTTTCGTGGAGAGTGCGACGAGCGTGCTCTTTCCGACCGGATCCGACATCGACTGGCTGTTGGCGGGCGCGATCGTGTCGGTGCGAATCGAGACGACCGGCAAGGTCGGCCGCGCCCATCGCGTGGACGAGCTGCCGCGCATCGTCGTGGATTCTCCGGCCAGGGAGCTCCGGGTGTCGCGCGGGGCCAGCCCGCCGGTCTTCGTCGGGCGCCCGACCGGGCGCGGCGTCGCGGCAGCGTTGCGCTTCATGACCTGGCCCGGCCCGGTCGTCCTGGTGTTGCCGATCCCTCGGTCCGAACGGCTTGTCCTCCGGCCTGCCATGGACCCGAGCATGAGCGGGGCTTTTGCGTGGCGTGTGTTTGAGGATGGGTTCTTGTTTGCGCCGAGTCTGCAGACCGTCTACTGGTGCTTCGAGGAATGGGACGCCGCCGGCCGGCCAGTCGCGCGCAGCGAGTTGCGTCGCCTCCTGCCCCAGCGGTAGAAGCGTCACCGTCTTTCGCGAAAAAAATGACGGGACTGACCCATCTCCCTGGCCAGCCCCGTCCTCCGATCAGCGAAGATCGTCTCTGTATGGATTGAGAGACTTGTCCGGGCTGGAACGGTCCCGGTTATTTCTAGAATTTCTGCATGCGTCGATCGGATGTGTTCCGCGGCGTCGGCACCCACGTCGGAGTCTCGGACACGGTAAAAGTCGAGATATTCGAGCGCCGAGCCGTAGCGGCTGCGCTTTTTCCAGCGCCCCTTCCTTCGGTCCGTGCGAGACGTATTCGTGAAGAGTTCTCTCAAGCTTGTGGGGACAGGAGCCGTGATCGTCACGGCTGCTGTCGCACTCTGGTTCGTTTTCCGTGGCGCTCCGCAATCGGGCGACGATGCTCACTCGGGACTTGTCGCAGCCGAGCGGTTGGACGCGACCGGCGCGCTCGAGACTGAGGACACCGATCCGGCCGCGCTGGCGGCTCAGTCCCGTGCGAACGAGGCGGCGAGCCAACGTCAGGCTGTTGTCGCGCAGCACCGCCTTGTGCGTGGGCGCCTTGTTTCGGTATCGGGCGACTCCGCGCCGTCGCTTCGGCTGGACGATGGCGCTGGTCGTGTATCCCTTGTGAAGGCGCGAACGAAGACACTCGATCTTCGGTCCCTCCTGTCTTCGACCGACCTGAGTGACTTCAAGAAGCTCGAGCCCGCGTTCGAGCCGCGTAAGCCCGTCGCGGCGACAGTCGTTGCTCCCGATGGAACGTTTGACTTCGTCGATCCGCCCTCCGGTCGCTTCGAGCTGCGCTTTTCGCACGCGCTGCTGCGGCTCGAGAGTCCGCCTGTCTTCAAGCTCGGCGAAACCGAGCACAAGGATCTCGGCGCGGTTCCTGTCGTTCCTGCCGGTTCCCTCGTGGTTTTCGTTGCCGATTCGACTGGCAAACCCGTGGACGGCGCCTCGCTCGAGTTGTCCGGGAGCTTCGATCCAACGGCGTTCGCTGACCCCGAGAAGCTGCTCGAGCTCTCCAAAGTGATTCGCCGGATGATGCCCGCGAAAGGCCGCACGGATTCTTCGGGAGTGTTTCGCTTTGGCGGAGTTGCAGGGTCTGGGGCCTACGCGCTGGTCGCGGATGCGCCTAGCTATCCGGCCCTCAGGCGCACCGTGCAACTGGTCGACGGCATGCAGACGGTACTGCGGCTGCGGTTCGGCGTTGCCGCGAAGCTGCGCGTCCACGTGCTCGACATGGCGGATGGCGCGGTCCAAGGGGCGCACGTGCGCGTGTCGCTAGTCAAGGCGCCGCCGCACGACACGCGGTTTCCGGCGGCGCGCATTCGTGATCGTCGTGCCAAGACAGATCGCGCTGGCCAAGCGGTCTGCGACGGCGTTCCCGCGGGAGTTGCGCGCATCCACGTGCGTGCGCCCGGATACCTACCTGCCTCGGTCGAGAAGCGTTTGGTCGCTGGTGAGACCGTCGAGGTCGAGGTTCGGCTGGATCGCGGCGCGTCGGTCGCTGGGCGTGTCGTCGATGAAACGGGTGCGCCGATCGCGGGTGCACGTGTTGCCAATGCTCCCATGATCGCTCAGAGCTTTATGGGAGTCGAGATCGGCAGCGTCGTGCCGCCGGAACTCCTCGCGGCCGGCGCGATGCGCTCCGGAACCGAGACCGATGCCACGGGCGCGTTCGAGTTGACCGGGCTGCCTCGCGACAAGTTGGTCCACCTCGTGGCACTCGCCAAGAACCACACTCTTGGCCGGCTTGGTCCCCTGGATCCCGGCACCAAGGGGCACGTGGTCGAAGTGCAGGCGCTCGGCACCGTGCACGGTCGGATCGTGCGTGAGGAGGACGGCAAGCCGGTTCGCGATTGTCGAGCCTGGTGTTCGCGAACCCAGTACCTCGTGCTCGAGGGCAAGCTCGGTAAGTTCTCGATCGGCGACCCGGATGCGGGGGCGTTCGTGTTGGCGCTCGTTCCACAAGGGACGCAGACGCTCGTGGTGGAAGCGCCTGGGCGTACCTCGCTGCGCAAGCAGATCGAGGTCGGACGCGGCGATACCGACCTCGGTGAACTTCGCATGGGGCCGGTCTCCGCGATCGCGGGCGTGGTCGTCGACAAGCGCGGTGCACCCATCGAGAAGGCGCGCGTGCGTCTGGCGCGGGGTGGCATGGCCGACTTCGAGATGTTGGCCAAGATCCGTGGGCAGGCCATCGCTGTGACGGACGCTTCCGGGAAGTTTCGGCTCGAAGGAGTTCCGGCTCGGCGTGTCAAGCTCTTGGCCGAGAAGAAGGGCTACGCAGTCACCAAGTCACGAATCGTGCGTGTCGCGCTTGGGCAGACGACCGAGGGCGTGCACATCGAACTCGATGACGGGGGCGCGATCGAAGCATTCGTCGTCGACGCGGATGGGCAGCCGCTCGCCGGTTGCATGGCGCAGATTGCATCGCCCGCGGTTGCTACTGTGAGGTCGGCTCATACGGATCAAGCTGGGCGCTTTCGTGCCGCCGGGCTGGCGCCAGGCCTGTATCAGGTCCAGGTGTTTCCGTCGGACTGGATGAAGGAGGTCTCCAAGCTCGGCAACGAGCGGCGCAAATCAGGCGAGGGCTCGCTGCCAGACATGTCCATGGTGATGAAGAGCATGCGTCGCGTGCTGCAAACCAAGGTGTCGGTCCGCTCAGGCAAGACCTCTGAGGTCAAGCTCGTTGCTGAGACCGCGGCGAATGCGGCTGCAGCGACGCGGCTCTCCGGCACCGTGCGCATCGGCGGCGAGCCGGTGGCAAGCGGCTTTGTCGAACTACTCGAGCTTGGTGGGACGCCCCGGGTGAACTTGGCGACCGTGCGCAGCGGTGCGTTCGAGTTCTCTGGGCTTCAGCCAGGGGTGTACCGAGCACGTGTGCGGACTGGCCTGGTCGGTGCTGCGCTCTGGATTCCAAAGGCCATTCGCGTGGACAAGGGGCATGCAAATATCGTGAAGCTCGATCTGCCTGGTGGGCGAATCGCCGGACGTGTTGTCTCGGCAAAGACGGGCGAGCCGTTGCCGCACATTCTGGTCCGGCTCTCCAGCAAGGCGGAGAGTCGGCAGTTCAATCCGCAGATCATCGAGGACCTCGGTCAGGGCATCTGGATGACGGATGCGAAGGGGCGCTTTTCGTTCGATGGGCTACGCGCGGGGCGTTACTCGATCACGGCCCGCGAGCTGTCGTTCTCGCAAGCCTCGAGCGGCAGCGGCAGGGTGTCGGGGCTCGTTCTGGAGCCCGGAGGCCGTCGCGACGACGTCGACGTGCGCCTCGGTCTTGGCGGTAGCATCCATGTGAGGGTGGTGAGTGCGCGTGGGGCGACTCCGAATGCGACGGTTCGACTCCTGGACGCGACCGGCGCGCCGGTGCAGATGTTCCAACCGCAGGTGACGGATACTTCTGGTGTGGCCACGCTCAGCAGCGTGCCGGCCGGGGCGTGGCGCGTTCTGGTCGATGTGAAGACCACGGCACCGACGGTGAGTGACGGCTGCGAGGTCCGATCTGAGGCCGAGTCCTCGGTCGAGCTGCGAGTGCAACCCGGTGTCGACGTCTACCTGACGGTCGACGGCGATCTTCCCGACGCGCGTCCCGGCGAGCTGCTCGTGTTCTCGGTGTGGGATCACGCCGGCAAGTTGCTTCGTGCGGGCCCGGCGCCTCTGGCGCAGCTTTATGCGAAGGCGGACCAGGCTCGGCGTGGTCTGCATCTCGGTGCGTTTCGTCCCGGTGGCTACCGAGTGCGCGTCGAGAGTGCGAGTCTCGGTGTGCTGCAGGCCGAGCAAGAGGTGCCCGAGGGAAGCCGTGCGGACTGGACCGTCAACCTCGCCACGCGCACGATCCAGCGTCGGTAGCGTTCGGTATTCGCTCGGGCGTATCTTAGCTGCGTGAGCACCGCGAGCGGCCCCGAGCGTACGGCCGCAGCAAAAAACGGGTGCGCTCCGTTGCGCGGTCCGCGGGCAGTTCCTAGAGTGCGCGCGCTTTCCGAGGGGCGGAGCGCTGGCCCGAACCTCTTTCCCGTATTCGCCGCGTGTCCGTGTGCGCTGAGCCTGCTCCGGTAGGCGTTGCGTCCGGGGATTGCGCGCAAAATGGCACTGCCGGGGCCATGTATTACGACTATCTAACGCTCGCAGTCCTTCTCGTGTTCGGTGTGGCATTCGTCTACCTGAACATCTTGCTCGGCGCTGTGCTGTTTCGGCCGAAGAACCCGTCGGAGCTCAAGCTGTCGACGTACGAGTGCGGCGAGGAAGCCTTTGGCTCGTCCTGGATCCGGTTCGACATGCGCTTCTATACGGTCGCGCTGATCTTTGTCCTTTTCGACCTCGAGATCGCCTTCCTGTTTCCGTGGGCCTCGGTCTTCAAGGACCCGGCTGTTCGTGACATCGCGGCGACCGAAGGACTGGTTTTCATTGGGATCCTGTTCCTCGGGCTCGTCTATGTGTGGGCCAAGGGGGACCTGGATTGGGTCAAGGCGTTTTCGGAAGGACGCGCCATCGTCACCGGGGTGCATCCCTCCGACTTCACCGAGGCCCGACGTGGTGGTGGCGCCGCGCCGCCTTCAGCCGAGGCAGGGGTCGGAGTCGCATCGGATCCGGGCGATCCGCAAATCGATCAAACTACCTGACGTGGCCGTTCCCACAGAAAGGCAAGAAGCATGGGTGCATTAGAAAACAGGTTTGACCACAACGTCCTGACCACGTCGGTGGATCGACTGGTGAACTGGGCGCGGCGGTCTTCGGTTTGGCCCATGACCTTTGGGCTTGCCTGTTGCGCCATCGAGATGATGGCGGTCGGCTGCTCGCATTTCGATGTGGACCGCTTTGGAGCGGGCGCCTTCCGCGCCACTCCTCGCCAATCCGACCTAATGATCGTTGCTGGCACGGTGACGTTCAAGATGGCGGAGTTGATCCGAAGGCTGCATGAACAGATGCCGGATCCCAAGTACGTCATCGCCATGGGGGCGTGTGCGACTGGCGGAGGTCCGTACTACAAGTATGGCTATCACGTGGTCAAGGGCGTCGATCGCGTGATTCCGGTGGACGTCTATATCGGTGGTTGCCCGCCTCGTCCCGAGGCGCTGTTGGACGGATTGATGGCTTTGCAGGCAAAGATCGACCGCGAGAATGTGTTGCGGAAGAATCTGCCGCTCGTGACGGCAAGCTAGGCCATGGATTTTCCTTCAATCTGTGATCGGCTCGAGGCGGTGTGCGCCGGTGCGATCGTGGAGCGCGTGGTCGCCGGAGCCGCCGAGGATGGAGCGCCCAAGGACGCGTTTCTGGTTCTCGCGGCCGACCGACTTCGCGACGCGATGACGGCGTTACGCGATGATGCGGAGCTGCGCTTCGATCTCCTCATCTGCTTGGGCGCGGTCGACTACCCCGAGGTGCAACCGAAGGCCAAGAAGAAGGCGGACCCGGTGCCGGATCCTATTCCTGGGCGTTTCGAGGTCGTCTATCATTTGCTCAGCACGATCAAGAACCAGCGCTGTGTCGTGAAGATCAAGCTGCCCCACGACGAGAAGCCTGTTGCGCCGACGGTTCAGGACATCTATCCGACCGCGAACTGGCACGAACGGGAAGCCTGGGACCTCATGGGGATCCATTTCGATGGCCACCCGGATATGCGGCGGGTTCTCTGTGCGCTTGATTGGGTCGGTCACCCACTGCGCAAGGACTATGTGTTCCCCAAGGAATACCACGGGATCAGCGCGGAGTAGGATATGAGCCAGCTGAGCCAAATGACCGAGCGAACCGGCGCCGAGGGGCAACGCGAGTTCGTGTTGGATGTCCGCACCCAGGACATGGAGATCAACATGGGCCCGCAGCATCCGTCGACACACGGTGTGTTGCGCGTCGTGATCACGGCGGATGGCGAGGTCGTCACATCCGCCGACACCCATGTGGGCTACATTCACCGGTGTGCCGAGAAGATCGCGGAGTGTGTAACGTTCGACGGCTTCGTTCCGTACACCGACCGATACGATTACTTGGCCGCGATGAACAACAACGTCGGTTTCTCGATGGCTGTCGAGAAGCTTGCCGACATCGAAGTTCCACCGCGTGCTGTCTGGATTCGCATGATCGTGTCCGAGCTGAACCGGATCGCCTCCCACCTGATGGCGTTCGGCACCTACGCCTTGGATCTCGGCGCGATCACCCCCTTCCTCTATGGATTTCGCGAACGCGAGTGGATCCTGTCGCTGTTCGAGAAGATCTGCGGCGCGCGCCTCACCTACAGTTATCCATTTCCCGGTGGTGTCGCCAATGATGCCCCCGAGGGTTGGTTCGACGAGGTGTTGCAGTTCTGCGACGTGTTCGATCGCAAGTGGACCGAGTACGACACGCTGCTCACGCGGAACAAGATTTTCATCGAGCGGACGCGGAACGTGGGCATCGTTAGTGCGGATCGCGCTCGGAGCTTCGCATGGACGGGGCCGGCGCTGCGTGCATCG
>CAYSWE010000264.1:0-6938 GCA_964434515.1 uncultured Phycisphaerales bacterium
TGCTGCGATTCACCTTCTCGGTGGCCGGCGAGCCCCAAACAAGCAGGTAGGGCTTGAAGACCGTGCCAGCCTGCGCCCGCAAGTTGGGATCCAGCTGGTTGTGGTTGGCCGGATCGAAGGCCACGCCAACGGCCTCGATCGACAGATCGACGACATCGCCGGACGACAGGCCGGAGAGCGAGAACGTGATTCTCGTCACGCCGGTTTGGAATCCTGTGCTGCCAGTGAGCGGCTTCGAGATCACGAACGGACCGGGCACGGCGCCCGGGACGTTGGTCGGTGTGTAGGGCAGGCTGTTGACCTTGAAGGACGTTGGCGCGGTCGAGCCCAGCTGCGCTGCGGTCGCCGGTACGCCGTTGATCAGTGCGCGCGCCACGACGATGTGATTGTTGAGGCTTACGATGTTGTGGCTAGCGTCGCGCGCCTTCTGATCGACCCGCACGTTGACCGTGAACGTCGCCGACGAGCCCGTCACCGCGATCGGGCCCCATTGGAGCGAACCGATGATGTTCATCGAACCGCTGTTGAAGGGCTTCATCGTGATCATACCCCCCCCGAACGTCTCGTTGCTCGGATTGGCGGCCCGATCGCGCATCTGGATCGTTACGGTATAGCTGCGTCCCGGGTAGAGTCCGCTGACAACAAAGTTGTGGAAGAGCTTCCAGTCGCCGTTGGCCATCTGCACGGTTGGAACCCCGGCGAGCGTCGGCGTGAAGATGACGGTTGCCTGGACCAGCTCCGTGGTCTCGAACGTCAGTCTTGCCACGGAGCTCGTCGTCCACTGGACCGCGGTACTGAGCGCCGGGTTGAGTACGGCCGCGGGAGTGGTATCCGTCGGCGTGCTGTTGGGATTGTTTGGGTCGCTGTTGTTGAGCCATTCGTGGCCATCCCAGAACCCATCTCCGTCCGTGTCGACAAGGAACTGTCCGCCGATTGCCTGGTTCTCCTTGCCGTTGGGATACAGGTCGTTTTCGAAGTCGATGCCTCGTTGAAAGCCCGTACCTGGCGGCACGCCGACGACCGCAAACCAATCGTTCGAGTTTGCATTGAGTTGATTGAAGAAGAACGGGACCGTATTCACGACAGCGTCGTCGCGGATGAACGTTCCCTGACTGGGAAAGTAAGTCCAGGCCCAGGTTCGACGCACCGAGTTGATGGTCGTGTTGCCAAAGACGATCACGTCGCAGTTGCGCTTCTGGGCTTCGACCAGCATGGCAGTGAGCTGGCCAAGTGGGCCCTGTGAGGATTGCTTGTTGAGCAGGAACTGCGTATGGACGGCAGGCGCCATGCCGACGTCAAACTGATACAAGTAGGCGACGATGTCGTCTCGCATGGTCTGCGAGACTCCGAAGAATTGGAGGAAGTGCGCGATGTTGCGCGGATTGCCTGCGTGAGCGAGGCCGGTGCCGAGCAGCGGGTACAGCTGTGTACCTGTTTGCGAGAACCCAGGCGCCCAGGTCACGGTTACGTCCGGTTGCAGCCCGCGATAGAGCAGGTTGTGCAGTGGCGCGATCTTGAACATCTGTCGCTTGGGGACTGGCTCATCAAAGACCGCCCCATCGGACACGAGGTCGTTGCTCGTTCCCATTGGCAAGCGATGGCAACTCGAGCAGTTGGTTCCGCCGGTAAACGCTGTCTGTCCGGCGATCGCCTTACCAGCGGGCGCCTGCGGAGACTGAATGGAGTCATCCAGAACGCGGCTGGCGTTTTCGAACGGGTTGGCGGCCGGTGCGAGGGAGAACACATACTTCTGGAAACGATCGAACGGACTGCCAGGGCCTGTGGCGAGCGCCGCGCCCCCCAACAGTTTGTCGAAGGCGTCGTTGAAGCTCAGCAAGTCGGCGCGTTGTTCGCCACGCCAGTGGAAGTGGACCAGGCGATTGATGCCGATCAAGGTCTGCGTGGTCATCGGCCCCTTGTTGTCGACCTGGCCGTTGGAGAGGTTCCAGGCCAGCATGTCGTGCTTCCCTTCGTCGTGGCAGGTCGCGCACGAGGCGTTGCCGTGCAGCGAGTTTGCACCATCGAAGAAGATCGCGCGGCCCGCCTGCTCGTCGGCAGGCGTTGGGTCGAAGCCAACCGAGGTCGATAGCACGAGCCCCGGCGTCGTCAGCGGGTAGATGTGCACCATGTTATCGGCGCTCCAAACGGCGACCACGGTCTCGGCCGTGTTGAAGACGGCGCCGCGTGGCATCGTGCTCCCGCCGGGCAAGTCGAGTTCGGAGACGCGTTTGCCGTTGGAGTCGACCAGGATCATGTTGTGTGTGAGGAGCCCAAAGATCAGCCCTGCGCCTCGCTTGCCGATCACCATGCAGTAGGGGATGCCGACGGTCTTTGTCTTGTTGACCTTGACGCCCGGATTGTTGGGGTCCTCGTCCAGGTCGACATAGACAATGTTGGCTGGTCCGACCGGCGGCGCCGAGCCGAGCGTCGCCATGTTGATTGGAATGATCGACAAGCGATTCTTCGAGATCTCGCCGCGAATCGATGCCTCGGTCTGCTTGTTCGGGTCCTTGTTGTTCGCGTCGGTGTTGAGCTGCCAGTACGCGCCCGTCTTGGGGTTCACACCGTGCGCGAGCAGGATCGTTCCCGTCCCGGTTGCGACGGCGACGGCCTGACCAGTGGCGCGGTTGAGCCAGAACAGGTCTTCGTCGGGAAGGCCCTGGCTGGCGATGGCCGGATTGGCGAGGTCCAGGATGCCGAGCGCCCCGGCTCTCGTGTTGGTCTGGCCCGGGAAAGTGTCCGGCTTGATCCGGTGCACCGCGCTGTTGTTGCCAGACCAACGGGGCGCGACGAAGACGTCGAAGTGATCACCGTTGTGGACGCCGGCGAGGAACATCGGGACCTTGGAGGGGATCGTGTAGGTCTGTGCGATGGTGAGGTTGATCAGGTTGATTTCGACGACCTGGTCGACACCGGCACACGAAACGAAGGCACGATCGGCGACGTGATCGACCAGAATGTCCGCCGGCTCGGCCGGCAGCGGCAGCGTCGCCACGATGTCGCCTTCGGTGGCGGCCGTTGTGATGTCGTGCACGACGAGTGCGTTGCTGATCTGGCAGACCGTCAGCAAGAAGTTCTTGCCGGCCTGATGGTACGGAGCGACGGCGACTGGGCCCATCAAGGTGCGAAATCGGTTGAGAACCTGTGCCGCCGGCGAGATGCGCACAATCTCGTTGAGATACGGATTGATGGCGTAGAGCGCGGATTCGTCCAGCGTGAACGTGAGCGGGCGAACTGGAATCGGGTTCTGATTGACCCAGTTGTCCCTGATCGTGTCGGGCGTCTGATACGGCGCGGTGGTTTGCCCCACCGCGCTAGCGGTGAGCGCCATAATCATGGCGAGAGAATAGAGTCTGGAAGCGGAAAGAGTGGCGTGCATCCGAATGCTCCATTGGTTAAAGGATGATTCCCTTCGCAACCCTTCGGAGAGATAGAAGGGCGCCGGGCCAGTTCGGTTCTACGGATGCGCGCAAGGGCCGCAATGCCCTACGATGGTATTGTGACCCCTAGTTGTAGATGTAAGGGTTCCGTGACCCTAACATTGCGGTCGCGGTATCAATGTGATACGGTTGCGCCCGCGATTGTCACGCTATGGCTTGATCCACTGGATGCTGCGATTGACCTTCTCGGTATCGGGGAAGCTCCATTGGAATGGAACCGTACCGCCGGTCGATACCAGACCTTTCAGGTTCGGGTGGGTCGCATCATGGTTCGCGAGATCGTTTGGCTCACCGACCACTTCGATCACGAGATCGACCACATCACCCGACGCAAGGCCTGAGAGCGAGAAGATTAGCTGTGTTACGCCGGTCGTCATGCTGGTTAGCGGTCCGGAGATCACGAATGGCCCGGGGATGGCGTCGGGAATGTTGGCATACGGCGTGCCTATCACGTCGAACGAGGTCGAGGTTGTGCTCGGGGTGCTGAGTTGGCTGGCGTCTGCCGGAACTCCATTGATCAGCGCCCTCGCTACGACGATGTAGTTTTCGGCCGGTTGGGTGTTGTAGTTTGCGTCCCGCTTCTTCTTGTCGATGCGGACGTCGGCCTGGAAGGTCGTGCTCGATGCCGTCGTTCCGATCGACGTCCACTGCAGCGATCCAACGACGACTCTGCTGTCCGCCTCGTCCTGGAAGTCCCGGGTGGTGAGATGGGTCATCGATAAGACATTGATCGTATTGCCGGCACGATCGACGAGTTTCGCCGAGACCCTGTAGGTCCAGTTCGGATACAGGCCCCCGGCGACGAAGTTGTGGTGCGCCTTCCAATCCGTATTGGCGATGGTCACTGTCGGGGGACCGGCCGGACTGGCCGGAACGGGTAGCAGCGTGAGCGTCGCCTGGACCAACTCGTTCGTTGCGAAGGTCACGCGGGTCACCGAACTCGTCTTCCAAGCCCAGCCGAAGTTGCTCGCTTGGGCTGGCGTGGTGTCGTTGGGTATGGACGCGGCGTTCTGCGGGTCGGAGCCATTCATCCATTCGTGCCCATCCCAAAAACCGTCGCCATCCGAGTCGACGATGTATTGCCCGCCGATGGCGGTGTTCTCCAGCCCATTCGGATACAGGTCGTTGTCGAAGTCGATGCCGCGCTGCGTTCCTGTCCCAGGCGGGACGCCGACGATGGCGAACCAGTCGTTCGCGTGGTTCTGGACCTGCGTCAGGAAGAAGCTTGGTCCGTCGATGACGTTGTCGTCGCGCCGATAGTTGCCAAGCAACGGCTGACTTGGGTCGGGGACGTAGGTCCAGGCCCAGGTCCGCCGCACGTTGCCGATCGTGGTCTCGCCAAACACGATGACGTCGCAGTTGCCCTTTGAGGCCTGGCTCAAGAGCGTCGTCAAGGTCCCTGGCGAACTGCTCATCGTCTGCTGGTTGAGCAGGAACTGCAGGTGCGCTGCGGGCGCCATCCCGACGTCGAACTGGTAGAGGTAGGCGACGACGTTGTTCCTTTCGTCTGGGGTGGGGAGGGAGAGATTTTCGCCGAAGAACGAGACGAAGTGCCGGATGTTGCGCGGGTTGCCGGCGTGGGCGAGCCCCGTGCCGAGTCGCGGGTAGATCTGCTCGGCGCCCGAGGCAAGCGTCACCGTCACATCGTCCTGCAAGCCGCGGTAGAGCAGGTTGTGTAGCGGTGCGACCTTGAACATCTGGCGCCTGGGTGCGGGCTCCGCGAAGAACCTGCCGCCATCGGACACGAGGTCATTGCTGGTCCCCAGGGGCAACTGGTGACAGATCGTGCACGACGTCATGAAGGATGCTTGGCCTTGCGTGGCATCTGGGGTCAACGTCCCGGCGGGATCGATCAGTGCAGCGGGCGGCTGGATGCTGCTGTCCAGCACGCGGTTTGGGTTTTCGAAGGGGTTTGCTGCTGGCGCCAGCGAGAAGACGTATTTCTGGAACTTCTCGAAGTCGCTTCCTGGTGTCTCGTCGAGCTTGGTTCCGCCCAGGAGCGAGTCGAACGCGTCGTTGAAGCTCAGCAGATCCTCGCGCTGCTCACCACGCCAGTGGAAGTGGACCAGGCGGTTGATGCCGATCAGGGTCTGCGTCGTCATCGGCCCCTTGTTGTCGAGTTCGCCATTGGACAGGTTCCAAGCCAGCAGGTCGTGCTTCCCTTCGTCGTGGCATGTGGCGCACGAGGCGTTGCCATGCATGGAGTTCGTTCCGTCGAAGAAGATCGCGCGGCCGGCTTGCTCGGCGACCGGCGTCGGATCGAAGCCGACCGAGGTCGACTTGGCAGCGCCGATGTTCAGGTTGCGGATGACGTGCACCATGTTGTCAGCCGACCAGACCGCGATCTCGGTGCCGGCAGCGGTGATCGCAACGCCGCGGGGCATCGAACTCCCGGCCGGGAGGTCGATGTCTCGGCTCCGCTTGCCACTGGGGTCCACGACCACCAGATTGTGCGTCAGCAATCCGAAGATCACCGCGAAGCCGGTCGGGCCGATCGCCATGCAATAGGGAATGCCGACGGTCTGATCGTTGGCGTAGAATTTGGGTTCGCCGTTCTCCCATCTGTGGACATCCAGGTCGATGAAGGTCATTTGGCTGGGCCCTACGGGGGGAGCGCTACCCAGGTTCTGCAGGTCCAACGGGATGATGGTGAGGCGGTTCTTGGAGAGTTCACCGCGAATTGCCGCTTCGGTCTGCTTGCTCGGGTCCTTGTTGTTGGCGTCGGTGTTGAGCTGCCAATACTGGCCGGTCTTCGGGTTGATACCGTGCGCCAGCAGGATGGTGCCCGTCCCTGTCGCGACAGCGACGGCCTGGCCGGTGCTGCGGTTCAGCCAGAACAGGTCTTCATCGGGGAGTCCTGTGGTCGCAACGTTCTCATCCGCAAGGTCGAGGATGCCGAGCGGGCCGGCGCGTGAGTTGGTCCCGGTGGCCAAGAAGTCTGGCCGGATTCGGTCCACGGCGCTGATGTTGCCCGACCAGCGCGGCGCGACGAAGATCTCGAACTTGGATCCATTCTGCACGCCAGAAAGGAACATCGGGACCGCCGATGGAATCGCATAGGTCTGCACAATCGTGCCCTGGATCAGGTCGATCTCGACGACCTGATTGACACCCGGGCAGGAGACGAACGCGCGATCCGCCGCGTGATCCACGACGATGTCTGCAGGCTCCGCGGGGACGGCGATTGTCGCCGTGATCGTCCCTTCGGTCGCCGCCGATGTGATGTCATGCACGACCACCGCATTGCTGATCTGGCAAACCGCGAGGAGCAGCTTCTTGCTGCCCTGGTCGTATGGCGCGAGGGCCACCGGTCCCATCAGTGTTCGGAATTGCTTGAGAACCTGCGCGGTGCGCGAAATGTGCGCGATCTCGTTGTTGTAGGGGTTGACCGCATAGAGCGAGGACTCGTCGAGTGTATATGCGATCGGTCGGACGGGAATCGCGTTCTGGTTGACCCAGTTGTCTCGAATCGTGTCGAGCACCGTATAGTCGGTGGTG
>CAYSWE010000265.1:0-6924 GCA_964434515.1 uncultured Phycisphaerales bacterium
GGATTCGCTCCGCTTGGCCAGCCAGGAGTTCAGCCTTCTGGTCGGTGCCGCGCTCGCGCAGGATCGCGACCTTGATCGAGGCCGAGCCGACGTCGATGCCGGCGGTGAGGAGTTCGTTGGTCATGGTCATGCGCTCGCTGTCGTGGGTTCGGGCGTGGCAATGCTGCGCAAGGCGAACAGCGCCGCACCGAGAGCTCCTGTGTAGATGGAGTCGGGCGAGATGTTCATCGTTTGGTCGCCGTAGTTTTCCTTTACGAGCTTGCGCAGCGCGCCGACCGCGGCCTCGTTGTTGGCGACACCACCGGTAAAGGTGAACTCGTCCTGGACGCCACCCGATCGAGCCAGGAGCGACATTGCACGGAGGATGATGGCGCGGTGCAGCCCGGCGAGGATGTCCTCGCGCTTCTCGCCGAGTGAGAGGCGTTCGCGCAGCTCGGCTCCGGCGAACACGGTGCAGGTCGAGTTGATGCGCACCGGGCGTTTGGCCTTGCTGGCGAGCGGGCCTAGCTCGTGTAGCCCGAGGTTCATCTCGTCGGCGATGTAGCCGAGATAGCGGCCGCAGCCGGCAGCGCAGCGGTCATTCATCTGGAACGACGTGACAATGCCGTTGTCGTCGACCTGGATCGCCTTCGTATCCTGGCCGCCGATGTCGAGGACCGTGCGGGTCCCGGGAAACATGGCGTGTGCACCGAGCCCGTGGCACAGGATCTCCGAGCGGATCTGCGCCTCATCGAACGGAAGCCGCGCGCGGCCGTAGCCGGTGCCGACGCTGGCGACCTTGTCGAGCGGGACCGCCAATGCCGCCTGAACGGCTTTGCCGAGAGCCGGTACCGGGTCGTCGATGGCCTCGACTGCGGCGAGCGCAAACTCTTCGAAGCTCGCGGCGCCCGCCGGTGTGTTCTCGACATCGAGGATCGCCTTGTCATAGAGCCCGGTGAGTACATCGAAGTTCGGACCCGTTTCGGCCGTGCCGCAGCCGCCCTTGCGGGTCAAGCGCTCGGCCTTGCGCATGTACTGTGCTCCGGCGAGATCGCGAAAGAAGTCACTCTTGCGCTTGGCACCGGGAGCGAACAGTTCGCTGGCTTCGCTACGCATCTCCGTGAGGATGACCTCGAGGGCCGCGCGCTCTTCGGCGTCCTGCGCGCCGCTCTCGAGCAACGCGCGCAGGGTACGGTCGAGTTCGGCGAGCTGGGCACGGTATTGTTGTTCGCGGAAGCGGCGACCGAGCTCGGCGAGTTCCCGAGATCGTCGCTCGGTTTGCACGCCGCTCTTGGCGAGTTCTTCGGCAACCAGGCTGAAGCGCGCGTTGATCAGTGCATCGGCCAACGCCACCTGGCAGGCGATGTCGTAGTTGCTGCGACTGTTGGTGATGCCACGCCCGAGGACGCGTGTGCTGTCCGAGGCATCCAACACGATTGCCTTGGTCGTGGTTGAGCCAAGATCGATGCCGACGACGTACCTCATACGTTGGCCACCTGCGAGCGCTTCTGCTCGATCATCTGGAAGTAGGATTCGAGCCGATTCTTGATGTTCGCCGCCGAGAAATAGCGCGGATCGACGAGGTCGCTTTCGATGAAGCCACCGGGGCGCCCCGTGCGATTCTCGACCTCGCGCAGGATCATGAGCTGACCGGCGCTGAACGAGTTGCAGCTCTTCACCGAGTTGATGAGGAAGCCGTCCGCCTCGAAGTCTTCGACGTAGCCGGCGATCTTGCCGATGCGTGTTGGGAGATCGAGATTCGTGTAGCAGCCGAGGCAGTACTCGGCGAGGCTCTCGAGTGGTCGGTCGGGATCATGGCGAAACCCCGTGTCGTAGACGCCGCCGACCTTGGTGTAGGTGCTGGCGACGACGACGGCACCCTCGTCGCTGAACATCTTCCAGAACTCGCGGAAGCTGGTCCAGTTGGGTGGGCCCTCGACAACGATGCGGAAGCGCTCCTGCTTGAGTTCGCCGTCCGGGATAACCGGGCCCTGGCCCTGGCGAATGCGCTCGTCGACCTCGGCGCGCAGCGCGCGGTAGTAGTCGACGGCCTCCTGCGTGCCGCGGAACGACGTGAAGATTGGCCCGATGTAGTACACGCCGCCGAAGTAGGCGTCGATTGGCGATGGCTTGCGTTTGGCTGTGTTGAGCACGTAGACGAGGTCATCCTCGGCCTGGGCCGATCGAGCCAGAAGCTCGCGGAGCCGATCTTCGTCGTAGGGCTTGCCGCTGGCCTGCTCGAGCGCCGGAATGATTTTCTCGCGCAGCTGCTGGACCACATAGCTGCGCATGTCGTCGGTGATTTTGCCGTCCGCCTGATAGGGCACGTGCAGCATGGCGACCGGGCAGTTGTACTCCTCGCGCAAGAGCTCGAACCACTTGAGGAACGTAAAGCAGCCGGTGTAGCTCAGCAGCAGCAGATCCGGGTCCGGCAGGCGCGTTCCGGTTGGACCGATGTTGCCCGACTTCATCATGCCGATGTCGCACTTGACGTAGGTGCACACATCTTCGCTGTGCCCGGCCTTTTCGGCGATCGAGATGTACTTGCGGCTCTGCCCGCGCATGCCGGCTTGCAGCGCGTTGATCTCCGGTAGGACGGGAGGCATGTCGAACGACAACATGAGTTCCGTCAGGTTGCCCGGAACGAACGTGTAGACGCACTTCTCGCCGCTCTCTTCGCACCGGGCGAGGCGCTCGAAGTGGGCGGCGATCATCTGTTTCTGGCGTTCTTGGCTTTGGTCCTTGGCGGCATCGGCGAGGCCGTATTGGCCGGCGACCTTGGCGGTGCGGTTCTTTGGGGTCGGCTTCACGGTGTCACTCTCCACTCCAGAGTTTGATGGAATCGGCGAACGTCCCGGCTTGCTCCCGGATGACCTGGAACTGCCCGGTGTCTTCGCTGTACTTGAACGCGGTCCAGGGAATGCCCGCGCGATCCATGGCGGCGGTGGCCATGGGCTGGTCGAGCAGCGCCGGGTCGCAGAAGCTCGGCGCGCAGAACAGCACGCCTTCGGCGCCGGAGGCGCGGACTCGATCGACGAGTTGTTGGCCCTTCTCGCCCTCGGCGACGTAGCGCGTTGGGCTTGCCGCGGAGTCGCCGAGGAACGCCGTCACCAGCGCGGCCAGAGGATCGCTGGTATTCGCTGGGATCTCGTGTTCGATCCAGCGCGTGATCTGGATCAGATCGTCGTCGACGATGTAGCACCCCGAGCGCTCCAGCGTCTTGATGAGTCCAAGTGGAGGCTGCTCACAGAACGACCCGGCGAGCAACACGCGGGCTTGGTCCATGGGGTGGCGCTGGTCGTCGGCGCGCACCAGCTCGAGGTATTCGGTCAGCATCGCGCTGTGTTCTTCGACAGGTAGCACCATGCCGGCGCGCAGCAGGAGGTAGAGTTCGGCCGTCGCGACCTTCCATGGCTCGGCGCGGCGTAGCTCGTAGAGTTCGCGGACGAGGGTGGCGTTGGTGTTGTAGAGCGCGATGGACGCGCGCAAGGCGTCGCCCTCGAGCGGCTTGGCACCAATCGCGACAAGCTTGTCCGACAGCTCTTGCAATTGCGTGCGATAGAAGACGCCTCCGAGCTCCGGATCGAAGTTCTGTGGGACGTCGAAGTAGTGCACGAGCTTGTCGGCGAACATCATGGTCCACATCCCCGAGAGGTTGCGGAGGACATCGCAGATCGCGGGGAAGATCAGCCCGTCGAGGCAGTCGAGACTACCGTTGAGTCCGAGCTCAATCGTGCTGCGCGGGATGTGGCAGATGTAGGATTGGTAGTAGGCATCACCGCGGATGATCTCAACGTTGCCGCCGCCGAGCACGCCGACCGGGAGGACGCCGTGGGCGTGCAGGAGTTCGCGCGGGATGTAGATCGGCATGTAGCCGACCGCGAGGCCCCCGGTCCGTTCCTTCCAGGCTCGGACGGTGGGCATGCTGAGGTCGAGAAACAGTTCCTCGGCGCGCCCGAGCAGGGTGTCGATCGGTGCGAGTTGTTCGGCGACGCTCATTGGTTGCTCCATTCGGGTTTGCGCTTCTCCAGAAAGGCGGTGATGCCCTCGACGGCGTCGTGGGTCGTCATGAGGTCGTCCAGATAGAGGCTCTCGAGTCGGGCGAGGACCTGCTCGAAGCGTTGCTGGAAGTCGAGGCGTGCCGCCCGCGTCGCTAGTCGGAGCGATGACGCCGAGTGCGGTAGGAGGTAAGTTTCGGCCCACGTCTGTGCGGCCACGTCGGGATCCTCGTCGACGCTGTCGACGAGTCGCATGGACAGCGCCTCGTCGGCGTCCACGTTGCGCCCGCTGAGCAGCAGGTCGTCGGCGCCGCCGCGGCCGATCCGTTCGGCAAGGATCGCCGAGGCAACCGGAGCGAACACGCCGAGGGCGATCTCCGGCTGACCGAGCTTGGCGGTCGGATGCGCGAAGACCCGCTGGCAGAACGCTGCCAGCTCGAGGCCGCCACCAAGGCACGCGCCGCGAACCGCCACAAGCACCGGGACTCCGCTGCCGGCGATCTGGCGGAACAACGCGTGGAAGCCTGCCAGCATCGTTGCGACGGCATCTGGCCGATGCTCTTCGACACTGGCGCCGAAGCAGAAGTGCTTGCCTTGGGCGCCGAGCAGGATGCCCTTGAGGCCGCGGCTCTCGGCCGCGCGCTCAAACACCTGGCGCAGCTCTGTGGTCATCCTCGCGTCGAGCACGTTGCCCTTCGGAGCGTCGAGCAGCACGCGCCACAGCGCTCCACCGTGGAGTTCTGTGACGCGAAGCTTGGTCGTCGCGGCATCTTCACTCATGAGTGTTCCTCGGGAAGATCGTCGCCCGGCAAGTCGAGTTCGAGCTGGACGAATGGTCCACCGACGAATCCGTGTCGGCGGAAGAAGGAGAGCAGCGGGACGTCGGTCCGGCGCACCATCGTTCGGACTGCCTGGACGCCGAGCTTGCGAAAGCGACCGCGTGCCGCGGCCAGGAGCGCCGAGCCGACGCCGGTGCGGGCTGCGTCCGGCCGCACGCCAACCGCGAAGACCCAGCCGCAGGCCTCGGACCCGAACTCGAAGGCGCGTAGCTCACCGAACAGGTAGCCGTCGAGTCGGGGGTCGCTGTCCGAGGCTTCGTGAAAGGTGCCGAGGGCGACGCCGCCCTTCTGGCGCAGAAAGCGCTTGCAGATCCCGTCCCAATAGGCCTGCTTGGTCTCGCCCGTGAGCAGTGCGTCGAGTTCGACGACGCTGGCGAGGTCGGCGGGGCGCAGCGTTCGGACGTTTGGTGTGGGGGCGCCTTGCATCGTGTGTCTAGGCCTCCAAGCCGTGGGCGCGGGCCAGCGCGGCGTCGATCAGCTCCCGACCCCAGGTTGCGCCCTCGGCCAGGCGGCGTCGCACCAGGAGAAAGTCGGCTTCGCGGCAGGCCTTGGTACCTTCGTGAAACGCTCGGAAGCCCGTGCGCCCTTCGGTCATCATGTTGAGAGCCAGCCAGGCGCGGTTGCTTTCCTTGTTGCGGTCCCAGTGTTCGAGCTTGTGTTTGCGCACACTTTCGATCGTCTTGGAGAGGCAGCCGGCGAAGGTGTTGGCGAGCTTGAACGCCAACTCGTCGATCACATCGTCGAGCTTGCCAAGGTCGACCGTGCCACTCTTCAAGATGGCCTTCCCGGCGTCGCGGGCGGCGCCGGTCTTGAACTCGCCGTGCACGATGTCGCCAAACTCGTTGGCCCAACGCGATGTCTCGACCAGAGGATTGGGCACGTATTCGCCGTCGACGCGCAGGCCGGGTACGACTTTGGTGATGAGCCCGAGCCGGCGTGCTTTTTGGGCGCTCCAAGACTCACACAACGTGCAGCTTTCCATCGCCGCCTCGATGCCGACAAAGAGTGGCAGGAAGTCGGTGCTGCCACCGTCCGGGGCCGAGCCGTGTCTTGGGCCGGCCTGGCCGAAGACGGCGAGGTCTTGGGCGATCGAGAAATCGCATGCCATGCCGAGTTCCTGACCGCCGGCGATGCGCATGCCGTTGACACGGCAGATGACGGGCTTGTCGCACATGAGGATCGCGCTCACCATGTCGTTGAACAGCCGCATGTACTGTCGATACTCCTCGGGTCGACCCGCGTAGTACTCGGCGTACTCGGCCGTGTTGCCGCCTGTGCAGAACGCCCGGTCGCCGGCGCCGGTGAAGACGACTGCGACCGCCGCGCGGTCGTTGCTGGCCCGTCGCATGCCGAGGATCACGCCCTTGACCATCGCCGTTGTGTAGGAGTTGTACTGCTTGGGATTGTCGAGCGTGATCCACACCGTGTGCAGGCCTTCGATCGTGTCGCCCGCAGGGGAGCAGAGCGGGCGCTCTTCGTAGCGGACCCCGGGGAACTCGATCGCGTCGACCAAGTCGTGGTTCTTGTCGTTCATGGTTCGGTTGGCTTTGGAGTTCAGGAGCTGGGAATGAGGATGACGCGTCGCGCGACCTCGTGGCCGTGCACGGCGGCGAACGTTTCGTTGATCATTGCGAGCGGTCGCTGCTCGACGAACGGGCCGATCGCGACCTTGCCGGCGAGCACGAGGTCGAGGATGGCTGGGTAGTGCTCGGGCAGGCAACCCCAGTTGCCGCGAGCCGTGGCGTCGAGTGCCATGAGGTTGCTTAGGCGAAGCTCGACCTTGGCTGGCGTATAGCCGACGATCCCGAGAAAACTGCCGCGCCCGATGAATCCGAACGCGGCCTTCTGCCCGGCAGCGGTCCCGGAGGTTTCGAACACGCGCCAGCGCCAGGTTGGGATCTGATGTGCGGCTGCGAAGTCGGCGATGCTGCGCTTTTGTGCCTTGAAGTCGAGGTCGCTCGCTGAGAGTCGGAGTTCGGCACCATAGTCTGCCAGCGCGGCGAGGCGTTGCTCGTCGACGTCGATCGCGACCACGTGGGCTCCGAGCGCGGCCGCGAGCTGCACACCAAAACCGCCGACTCCGCCAGCGCCCACGAACACCGCAAGGC
>CAYSWE010000266.1:0-6917 GCA_964434515.1 uncultured Phycisphaerales bacterium
CATCGACGCCGTCGAGCGTGGGGCTGCCCTTCTTCGACGCCGGCTCGAGCCCACACAAGGCCCGCAGGACGTGCAATGCCGTCCGAACCTCGTCGCCGACGCGCACCAACTCGCCAACAGCCATCATGCGCTCGGTCACCTTCGCGGGATCGAACCCCAGGTGCAGCGCAGTGATCGTATTGCGCGGAAGTGACGTCGCTGCGTCTCCGAGGCCCGGCCCACCATCGCGGAGAACCCCGAACAGCGACGGCTCCCGTGTCTTCGCATGCCACAGCTCAATCCTTTCCCGCACGCTGTGCGGCGTGCGGATCAAGAGCGACTGAATGCCCTCAAAGCCGCGCACACCGAGGAGTTCCTCGTTGCGCACGCGCTCGGGTCTCGCCGCGCGATCCGCATCGAACGCAGCAAACCGGAACACAAAGCGGCCGAGCAACGCCTCGCCTTCGTCTAGGCTCGGCATGCGCCCGAGGCGCCAGCCACCGCCCTTGGCGTCGCCGAGTCCGAGGAGTTGGCCGAGCGTCGCCAATCTTGGATCGCGGACGGGCTGCTCGTCGCCCTCCCGTCGGTGGCTCGAGTCGAGGGAGATCGCGAGTGAGCGAGCCTTCCTTGCGGTGGCGAGCGACAGGAGCGAGTGCCCGGGCCGACTCGAAACACGATCCTCGAGTTCCACGATGTGCGCGCTGACCGGGCTGTCCGCCAACGCCACCGTTCGCCGCGCGTAACCCTTCGTTCGCACCGGGGCGATCAGATTCAGGATCTGCTCCTCGGCGCCACGGCAGTTGCGACCGCTCGCTGTCGCGCCGACCAACCACGGCTTCGCGTAAGGTACCAACTTCGTGGGACGCATCGTCGCGCATGTCAGCCCGCGGTCGAAGCTCAGGAGAAGTTCGCGCAGCGCGCCACCGTGCGCGCACAGCTTGCGAAACCCAGTCCGCTCCTTCTCGAGCCACGCCAGCAACCGCTGCATCTTCTTCGCCCGAAACGCCCCGATCTGCGCGATCCGGTCGCCGGACGCGAGCAGACGTCGGAGCGGCGCGAGCTCGACGGCAAACAGTGTGTGCCCGCCGGGGAGATTCCGAGAACTAGGGAACGCCGGCCGCTCCAGCGGACGGCTCGGATGCTGGCCGACGTCCTGCGGGAGGGGCAGCACGGAAACCGAGATCAGTGCGAGTGCGAACATCGAAGCCTCCGGGAAACGGGACCAGCATAGCGAGTTGACTCGAAAGGCAGGAACGTGATCGTGCCATCCACTCTCCAACGCCCTTCTCTTTGTCGGTCTTCCTTGCATTCGCAAGTCGCTCCACGCCGCTTCGAACGTCGACATTCCTGGCGCCGTGGTTGCGGGTCCGCTGACTCTTCACGGCTTGTTCGCGCTGCGGGGATTGCCTACGATAGGCCCCCTCAGAGTCATGGCCGCCTCCCCCTCGGATCTCTCGTCTATCGTGCTGGTCAGGCGGGCGCGTGCCCGCGATGCCGGCGCGATTGGCATGCTCTACGAGCGCTATCGCGAGCGCCTGCGCGTCGGCCTGCGCAAGAAGCTCGGGAGTTCGTATCAGAAAGCTCGCGTCGACAGCGAAGATGTCGTCCAGGACGGCATCTTGGCGGCCTTGCAGCGCATCGACAGCTTCGAATACGAGGGTCACGGCTCCTTCCTCGCCTGGCTCCTACGGGTCAGCGAACGCGAGCTCCTGATGCGCCTCAGAGCTCAGGGCGCCAAGCGGCGGGACACGAGGCGGGAGCGCCCGCTCGACGAGGCCCTCGATCTCGCCGGCGGCGAAGCTTCGCCCTCGCAGGTTGCGGCGGGGCGCGAGACCGAGGCACAGGTCGAGCACGCCCTAGCCTCGTTGGCCAGCCAGGAACGCGATGTCATCGTCCTGCGCCGTTACCTCGGCCTGGATGCCAAGGAGATCGCAGAGGAGCTCGGCCTGGTAAGCGCCGGTGCGGCCCGGGCGCTGCTTTCACGCGCCCAGGCTAAGCTCGCGCTTGCGCTCGAACTCGCCGACCCGAAGACGAGTTAGGCCAGCGATGCCTAGCGAAGAGGGTCTGTCGCTCTTCGAAGCTTGGTTGCTGCGCTTTCATGAGGGGGCCCAGGACTTCGACGCGTTCTGTGCCGAACACCCAGAGCACGAAAGACTCTTCCGGCGTCTCTGGCAGCGACTCGTCGACAGCGAGGAGATCTCGCCGACGGGCTCTGGACTCGCGGACTCTGCTCCTGGGTCGAGCACCGCGCTGCTCGACTCCACGACCGGCTTGCCCGAAGAGGGCAGCATCTATGGCTCGTACCGCGTGCACCACGAGCTCGGCCGCGGGTCGCAGGGCAGCGTCTTCCTAGCCGAAGACACACGTCTGGGCCGCAAGGTCGCACTCAAGATCCTGCCGGCCTGGCGCATGCATGGAGCCACCTTGGTTCGCCGCTTCACGCGCGAAGCCGAACTGGCGTCGCGCCTGGATCATCCGGGACTCTGCACTGTCTTCGAACGTGGCACCGAGGCCGGCACAGCGTTTCTCGCGATGCGCTACGTCGAGGGTGAGAGCCTCGCCGTGCGTCTGGCCCGCGAAAAGAACGGACTGCGCGACCGCAGGCAGCAGGACGGCAAGCTGGGTGGCCATGCACTGCGCCTGCCCGAGCTGGGAACGCCGCGCGACGAGCCCGAAGCCATCCGTGTCGTTCTGCAGCTCTTTGAAAAGATCGCCGAGGCCCTGCAAGCAGCCCACGAGGCCGGCCTGATCCACCGTGACATCAAGCCTGCCAACATCCTCGTGGACCTGGAGGGCCGTCCCGTCGTCCTGGATTTCGGTCTGGCCCGGCAGGTCCAAGATCAGGAGCTGACCCTGACCGGCGACCTCGTGGGGACGCCGGCCTACATGTCGCCCGAACAAATCGCGGCGCAGCGCATCGAAGTCGACCAACGCAGCGACCTCTACTCACTCGGCGCCAGCCTCTTCGAATGCTTGACCCTGCGCCGCCCCTTCGAGGCGGCCACGCAGAACGAACTCTACCAACAGATCTTGACGGCCGAGGCCCCCAGCGCGCGCCGCTTCAACCCAACGGTCTCGAAGGAACTCGCCACCGTGCTTGCGACCGCGCTCGAGAAGGACCGCGGCCGACGCTACCAGAGCGCACGCGACTTCGCTGAGGACCTGGCGCGTATCCGACGCCACGAACCCATCCGCGCACGGCCCGCGAGCACGGCGCGGCAGCGCGCCCTGCAGGCCTGGCTGGATGGACCAGCGAAAAGGCTGCGAGCGGCTCTACCCGATCTCAGGGAACGCCTAGCCGTCCTGCGCAGGAACGCGCTGCCCGTCTCGAACGAAGCCCTGACAGCATTCCGCGCCAAGCTCGCTCCGAGCGCCGAGCGCCGGCGACTCGAGCAGGAAATCCTTGGCTACCGCACAGGACTGCAGCACAGCGTGAGCCTCAAGCGCGATCTGGCGACCGACTTTCTCCGCCATGCGATTCGTCGGCATCGCGCACGCATCGAGGACTGCGAACGCATCTTGGCCACGGCGCGGCCATGGCACTTCGCAACGCCCACGGAGCAAGTCGCGCATGACAGCCTGGCGCCGCTGATCACGGCCATCGAAGCGTTCTTGGCCAAGGACGGTCTGGTCGACACGCTCAGCCAAGAACTGGCCTTCGTCCAGAGTCTCGCGTCCGTCCAGCAGAAGCATCAGGCGGCTTGGGACCAAGCGGCAAGACGCGTGCAAGAGGACCCGCGCTTTCATGGCCTCGCTTTGCATGCACAGGCAGGACTCATCCCCCTCGGCCCGGATCCACGCTCCGGACTCGAAGAGTTCGCGCTGATCCGTTCCGGAAACATCCCTGAGCGTGACGACGACGAGCAGCTCGTGCTCACGGATGAAACCGCGCTGATCCTGGTCCTCTTGCCCGGCGCCCGTTACGTCATGGGCTCGCGGCGCCGAGCGACGAACCCCATCGAGCAGCGTAGGCCTCCGATCCAACTCACCAGCTTCTTCGTCGCCAAGCATGAACTGACTTGGGGGCAGTGGAAGCGCTTGGGTGGCCCAGCTCTCAGCCCGGCAGCCTCGGCCGTCCAACTCCTGAGCCGCAGCGCGGCGGGCCCCCGACACCCCATGGAGTCCATCTCTTGGCTCGTCACGCGAACGCACCTGAGGCGCCATGGACTCGAGATTCCGAGCGAAGCGCAATGGGAATACGCAGCCCGTGGAACGCGCGACGCGCCCACGCCATGGCTGCCCGGAGTCTTGGATCCACCCCCCGCCAATCTGCGCGATCGCTCGTTCTTCGCCAGCAGCGGTCGCAGATCGTCACGACTCTATGACGATGGCGCGGCACTCACCGCCCCGGTCGGCAGCTATCCGCCCAATGGCTTCGGCCTGCATGACGTGCTGGGCAACGTCGCAGAGTGGTGCCGTGAATCCTACTATCCGGTGCCCCTCGAGATCTTCGCGCGTGACGATGGCGACGGCTTCCATCACGTGCCTCGCAGTGGCCTGCGCGCAGTCCGCGGAGCGGGCTACGACGCAGCACCCAGTTCGGTCTACATCGGAGCTCGTAGCCGGCGCCACGAACTCGTTGCCTGGCGTGCGCTAGGCGTACGACCGGTGCGGCGCCTAGAGCCGTAGTCATCCGCGCGGCCGTATGCGCCCCGAGACGGAGTGAGACTTCGCAAGAAAAGCGCCCTGGCCGCGTGCGCTCAGGCCATCGCGCGCATTCCTGTGGGCTGTTCACATCCCTCATCCATATAGCGAGAATCACAATGCGCAATCGATCCTTCCTCGTAGCGACAGTGCTGGCGTCGGGCCTGAGTTCGGGTTTGACCTTCGCTGGCGATCCTGTGCCGCCTCCCGGCGGCTTCCCCATCAAGAACGCCCTCAACGTCCCCATCTCCTGGTCCGACAACTACAAGACGCGCCTCGACATCTTCTGGCCGGCTCACGCGGCCCCCATCGGCGGCTGGCCAGGCGTCTTGGTCGTGCACGGCGGCGGCCGCAGCCGCAAGGTCGGCTGGGCGCAGCAGACCATGCAGGTGTTGGCCAAGTCGGGGTACATTGCTTTTGGCTATGACGTTCGCGGGGACGGCCAGACGCCCGCCCTCAACCCAGGCTGGGGCAAGAGCAAGGGCACCGTTGGACGGCGCATCGCGGACATCGCCGACTGCTTCTATCTAGTCGAGAAGACTCGCGGCGCCATCTTCGACCATGCCAGGCTCGCCGTCTACGGACAATCCCAGGGTGGCGGCCATGCCCTGCGCGCGGCAGCCTACTCGGAAAAGACGATGCCCGAACGCGGGCATGTGCTCAAGATGCCCAAGATCTCAGCTGCCATCTCGGATATCCAGAGCATGGACGGTCTCGAAGATATCACGCCAGGCGGCACGCTCTTCGCGAGCCGTTCGATGACCAAGCTGGCCAAGAAGCTGGGCATCAACAACCCCTATATCCAAGCCTTTCTCAAGGACAGCCCGACAGCGCTGGGGCTGGCCTTTCGGGCGACGCCCGGGTCTTACTTCCTTCCTGAGCTGCGGGCGAGCAAGACACCGCTCTTCGTCATGAATAGCTACGACGACAAGAATCACGTCGTCAATAGCAACGCCGACGTCTTCCCCAGCCTGCGGGCCGGCGTACCGCACAGGTTCTTCTTGACGACCGGCGGGCATGGCTCGCAGATCAACGACGTCGAGGAGAGCCAGGGGCTCGAGTTCATCGTGCGCTGGTGCAATCGATTCCTCAAGGGCATCCTGAACGGCATCGACAAGGAACCCTTCGTCGAAGCCGCCGTCATCCCGGCGAACAAGAGCGTCTATCGTGACCAGCGCTCGCACTGGCAGCATCGGCAAACACAGACCTGGCCCAAGTTCGCTACGACGCGCTACTACCTGCGCTCGAACTTCCGCCTGAGCACGACCCCCCCGGGAGCAATCGAAGCGGTCGCGCCCATCCGCAACGTCGTCAGCCCCGGGTACGACGCCCTCGCCTACCTACGCCACCAGGGCAGGCTGTCCGCGATCCTTAGCAAGATCCCGCTGGACCGCCAGGTCTTCACGGCGCCCACGCAACCCAGAGAGGTCGAGGTCTTCGGACGTGCCATCGTCTCCATCGACGTGACTTCGACCAAGCGCAATTGGCAGCTGAGCGCCGTGCTCTACGACGTCGACAGTGCCAACAACGAACGCTACATTACGTCGGGTTCGGTCGGTCTGCGCAGTCTCACGACGGGGCGCAAGCGTGCGCGCATCGAGTTGGCGGACGTCGCCTATGTGCTGCCGATCGGCCACAAGTTTCGTCTGAAGCTCCAGAACCTGCATATCCGCGAGCAGCCGGGTAATGCCAACATCTATGTTGCTCCGTTCTTCGACAACTACAGCCTCAAGCTGCACGTCGATCCCAGCTATGCTGCGCGCCTTGAGCTACCGCTGCGCGGCGTGCGGCCAGCCATGACCCCACGCATCGCAACAGCCAAGGCTAGCGGTGGCATACGGCATAGCATGAAGCTACAGACGCGCCGCCAGTATGCCGGCAATGTCTATGTCGTCCTCATGGGCGCGAGTGGCACGGCACCGGGTCGGGGAAGCAACCCGAGGATTCCGCTCAACTTCGATGCCTGGACAAACCTCGGCCTCTCGATCCTCAACACCCCCATCTGTTCTCGCTTCGCGGGCATCGTCGATGCGGCAGGCGTGGCGCCGCCGACCTTCTCCATGCCCCCGGCACTCGCAAGTCTGGCTGCCGGCACACGCCTGAGCTTCACGACCCTCATTCTGCGCCCCACGGGCGGCTTCGACGTCTCCGCGCCGGTGACGCTGCGCATTCATCCCTGACAGGCTAAGAGCGAAACCGCGCTCCTGGATCCAAGTGTCGTGTCTCACGCTACATGGCACAGATCTCATGATCTCACGGCTCCTCAGACCTGATGACAGAAGAATCGCTAGATC
>CAYSWE010000267.1:0-6901 GCA_964434515.1 uncultured Phycisphaerales bacterium
AACGCCAGCGGGAAGATCAGCGCGAGGCACATGCCGATTTTCGCCCAGGTCGGCAGGCTGATGAGCGAAGAGTGGAACAATCTCGGCAGAGCGAAGTTCGCGACCAAGAGCGTGACGACGAGAGCAACGATGGCCCGGCCAAACGTCACATGACGCAGGCGAAACACTCGGTCCGAGGCGAGCGCTCCTGCTCCGGTCCACAGCAAGAATGCCATGAGCACAACCGAGATGGCATAGACCGGATGACCAAGAAACAAGACGAACCGCTGGATGAACGACAGTTGCACCGCCATGTAGCCGAGCCCAAGGGCCGAAAAGTATGCGACGACTGGCAAACCAAGACCTCGAATCCGCGTGCGACGTGACGCACCGACGACAAGCGGCAGGGCAATGAGCACGACAACGAGCACGAAGAACAGCGCCAGCATCCAGAAGAGCAAGACGACAATCCCCGCCAAGATCTTCAACCCGCCGAGGTCGAAATAGAGCGGCAGGTCGCCAACGTGGCTCAACCCATAGAAGAAATAGTAGGGTCGATCGTCGGTGGGCGCACTGACGTCCACCAAGTAGTCGCGCGCCACCTGCTCGGGATCGTCTGCGACCAAGTAGGTGTGCTCGAGCGTCTGGTACTGCGCATTGTTGCGGAACTGATCCGAGAGTTTCACGGCGGCAGCGATGCTCAGCTTGCCCTGCGACCGCAGTTCGGCAATCCGCCCAAAGAACGGGTTTGCCGGCTTGGCCTCCTGACCATCTGCTGGCGAATAGCGCACCGAAAACCCGAGCCGGGCGCTCTCCCGAGCCAGCAGTTCCAGTTCGTGCGCATCGAACGGCGACCGCTGGATCAGCAGCATGGCGCGGTTGAAGCCATCCTGGGCAATGAAGACATGCTTCGCAACGTCCTGCACGCCGATCGCGTGGAGCGCCGCTCTCGCCAGCGACACCAGTCGGAGCACCTCGTTTCCGGAGTGCCGATAGACGTAGAAGACTCCGTCCGGAGCCAAGTGCTCGAGGTATTCGGTGAACGCCTCGACTGTGAACAGGTTGGCTTCGGACAAGGCGAACGCAGCCGACGCCGACGCGATCCCGGTCTGGATGAAAGTGATCGTGATCGTGTCGTAGCGCTGGTCGGACGAACGCACGTAGCTACGCCCTTCGTCCAAGACGTAGCGGTTCCTCGAGTTCTCGAGCAACCTACCGACACCGTAGCCCGGGAAGCCGGTGAGTGAGGCACGAACGATCGCCGGGTTGATCTCCACTCCGGTGATGCTCTTGGCGCCGTGCACGTCCGCGAGGACCATCCCATTGCCGCCGCCCGCGCCAATCTCCAAGTAGCGATCGTGCCGACCAAGGACGTACGGCAAGTGCTCGAACGTCATGGTCCTCGACAGCTCGCGCGCATAGGACGGCTTGGCCGAGGGCACGACCGTCTGGCAACTCGAGTCGATGCGCACATAGATGCAGCGCTCCGCCTCGGTCGGAAAGAAGCTGATGCGCGACAGCGCGTTCCACTCGCGGCGCAGCTCGTGCCCCTCGTCGACCCAGTTCGCCACGCCGGCCGCGCCAGTCGCGTGCGTCCGGATGTCCACGAGGCCGCGACCCGCGTTGGCCGGCCACCCTGCCGTCAAGAGCAAACCGACCAGCACCGAAGCAAGCGCAAGCGCCGTGCGCCGGTGACTCCAGGCAAACCCAGCCGCGCCGAGCGCGGCGATGGCGCCGATCACGAAGATGCCGTCATCGCCTCCGACGTATTCCATCAACGGAAGGACGAGCAGGCAGCCGAGGCTACCGCCGGCGAGGTCCGCACCATAGAGGCGATTGACGCGCGCGACGTGGGCCTTGAGCACGAGTGCGATGACCAAGCCGGCCAGGAACATCGGCAGCAGAAGGATCCCGCTTGCAACTGCGACGCGCATCGTCTGCGACGCCATGCTTGCGCTCTCGCCGACGGTCAGTCGGTCGTTGACCGCGACCAATGCCACCACGCTCGCAGTCAGCAGAATCGAATAGGTCAGGGCCAGCCGCGCAACCAGCCGGTGCGACCGCTCCCCCTGGAAGAAGCGGGGAAATACCGCGGCGCAGACGCCCGCGGACCCCAAGCCCAGAAACGTGATCGAGATCGCCAGGAACGCGAAGCCCGAGTTGAACTGGATCGTGAAGAGGCGTGTGAGAAACTGCTGCAGTAGCAGCATGCTGCAGCTCGTCAGCGCCAAGCCAAGATACAAGAAGCCGGGACGAACGTCCGGCTGTGCGGAGTCTTCTAGCATGGAGCGCGGCATGACGGGAGGAGCGGTTCGGAGTTCAACCGAGAGAATGCGCGAACCACTCCCGGACCGCAACCACTACAAGCAGCGCATGAAGGCGACGATGTCGCGCTTCTCGTCGGTCGTCAGTTTGAGTTCCAGGACCAGATTGAAGAACTCGACGGTGTCCTCGAGCGTCAAGAGCCGCCCGTCGTGCATGTACGGCGGCGAGTCCTTGATCGCACGGAGCACGAACGTCTTGATCGGCCCGTCGGCCGTCGCCATACGACCGCGAATCATCTTCGGCTTGAAAAAGCGCTCGACGCGGAGGTTGTGCATCGAGTTGTCGGTGTAGTAGGGCGGGACGTGGCACACAGCACACTGCCCCTTGCCAAAGAACAACGCTTGTCCGCGCATCTCCGACTCCGACGCCTTGCTCGGATCGAGCTTGCCGTTCCAGCGCAGCTTGGGTGCCGGCGGGAAATCCAGGATCTCCTGGAACTCTGCCATGAAGTGCGCCTGGCTGCCGCGTTCGACGACATTCACGCCCTTCTTGGTCGCGATCACCGGGTCACCATCGAAGTAAGCCGCCCGCTGTTCGAACTGCGTGAAGTCCTCAATGGTCTTGAGAGCGCGCTGCGACCCGTACAGTCGCTGAATGTTGACACCGCGCAGACTGGGCGTGTCGAGGCGATGGCGATACTCCTGAGGCCGCTGTTCGCCGACCAGGTGAGTCGCGGCGTTGGTGTGCCCGTTGGCGTGACAATCGAAGCAGGTCACACCGAGGCTCGGCCGCGCGCTGCGCCGGTCGTCGGTCGTATTGAACTGCTGCTGCGGAAACGGCGTGACAAGCAAACGCAAGCCCTCGAGTTGCTTCGGATTCAGGATTCCGTTGAACAACTCGAAGTAGTTGTCGGTCGTCACCAGCTTGCCCTGCGAAACATCGCCGAGGTCCGGACGCGTTGTCAAGTAGATCGGCGGCGGGAACTCCGGCAGGAACCGATCCGGCATCACATAATCGAGATCGAAGCGCGTCAGGTCGCGGCCGGTCTGCTTCTTGAGTTCGTCGATGTGCGACTTCGGAAACAGCATGCCACCTTCGGGATGGTTCGGATGGGGCAGCGGGTAGAACCCAGCGGGCCAGAGCCCTCGGCTACGGACTTGCTCCGGGGTCATGCCGGAAAGCTGCTCCCAAGTCACGCCCTCCGGGAGCCTGACGCGAACGCCCCCCTGCACGGGCTTGCCGCGCGGCATGGTAACACCGTCCGCCGGCTTGTCGGACAGGTCGTAGCGCTCCTCGAGCAATGCGCGCTGACCGGCGACCAGTCCTGGCTTCGCCTTGGCCATGCGCTCCATCACCGACTTGAAGCTTTCCATGGTCGCTACATGCATGTAGCTCGTCTTGCCACGCGGGGCGACCTCTTGTGCCCAGGCGACCGTCGCGCAAACCGCGAGTCCGCATCCGAACCCGATCGTTCTCCTCCAAGACATTCGATTCATACCAGTTCTCCGTATGCTGATTCCAAGAAGCAAGAAGCGTCGTCCAAGCCGCCGCGCCTGTCCAACTGGAAGCTCCGATCACAGTCAAAGGCCCCGCCTTCAACGCGTGCATCGCGGCGTTGATCGGGCCCTCCAGCAGCCCTCGGCGGTCTCCGCGGTCCTCAGACGCCTCTGGCGGCGCCGGATGACTCGCGGATAATGCCGCAATTGTCGGAGCCACATCACTAAACTGGGACCTATGAACATCTCGTTGCGCCAGCTTGAGTTCCTGTTGGCCGCTGCGGAGCACCTGAACTTCACGCGAGCCGCTGCCGCCTGTCACGTGACGCAGCCGTCGCTCGGCGAGCAGCTGCAGAAGCTCGAAGCATCGCTCGGTGTGACGCTGCTTGAGCGCGATCGTCGCTCCGTGCGACTCACGCCTGCCGGCGAAGCACTCGTGGACCAGGCACGGACCGTCCTCACCGCGGTACGCAGCCTCAAGGAGACAGCATCGCGCTACAAGCAACCGCTCGTCGGGCCCTTGCGGCTAGGCATCATTCCGACCGTCGCGCCTTATCTGCTGCCGTGTATCTTGCCGAAGATCCACGCGCGCTTTCCCGACCTCAAGCTCTTCCTCTGCGAAGACCACACCGAACGCTTGGTCGCGCGACTGGAGCGTGGCGACCTCGACCTGCTGCTGCTCGCGCTCGAGGCAAGACTCGGAGACACAGACACAGAACCGCTGTTCGAAGACCCATTCTACTTTGCCGCCGCGCACGAGCATCCGCTCTCCGCCAAGCAAACGATCCGCGAACCCGATCTCGCCGAAGCGCACGTGTTTCTACTCGACGACGGGCATTGCTTGCGGGATCAAGTCCTCTCGCTGTGCGAACGCATTGGCGCCACCGACCTCGACGACTTCCGCGCCGGCAGCCTGGGCACACTCGTGCAAATGGTCGCGACCGGTGTCGGCGTCACGCTCATCCCAGCGATGGCGCGACGCGTCGAGGCCGACGCATGTGGTGAGCGAGGGCTGGCAATCCGGACATTCGAGGAGCCCAAGCCCTATCGCACGATCGGGCTCGCTTGGCGACGAGGCTCGGCACGCGTGGACGAGTTCCGCCTGTTTGGCGCGCAGGTCCTCGAGGCCCACAAAGCCCACCAGAAGTAGAGCGCCCTAGGTTTTTGCGCGAGCCCCGCACAAGCGCGCCGTATCCTCCTGGGCATGCTCTTCTTCAGAAAAATCGGCAAGCTGCTGCTCGGCAAGGCAACCGCGTTGCAGGTTCTCGTGGCGACCATCGTCGGTGCCATGCTCGGATTCGTTCCGGGCATGTTCCTGCTCGGTTTCGGACGAGGCATCTCGGATGCGCCGGCGCTCGTGTTCACCCTGGTCGTCGTCGTCCTCGTCCTCAATACGAACCTGGCGCTCTTCGCAGTGACCTTTGTCCTCGCGAAGCTCGCCGCAGTCGCGTTGTTGCCGGTGTCCTTCGCCGTAGGGACGTTCCTGCTCGACGGCCCAACCCAGCCAGTCTTTCGCTGGCTCGTCAACGCGCCGTTCTTCGCCTGGTTCGGTCTCGAGCGCTACGCGACGACTGGAGGCTTAGCGCTCGGACTCGTCCTTGGCCTGCTCGCCGGCTTGCTGTTGCTGCGCGGCCTGCGCGTGCTCCAGGCACGAATGGCCAACGTCGAGGACTCGGCCGCTTATCAAAAGTGGGCCGGCAAGTTTTGGGTGCGCGGCCTCTCGTGGCTGTTTCTCGGCATCCGACCCAAGCAGGAGCAATGGTCGGCGCTGCTCGAAGAGAAGCGCCGAGGCTCACCAGTCCGCATCCTCGGGGTTGTCGCAGTCGCGCTCATCGCCGCTGGGGTCTACGTCGCCCAGTCGTTCTTGGCCGGCCCCACACTGAGGCAGCTGGCCCAGACCGGGCTCGAAGCATGGAACGGAGCCACCGTCGATCTCGCTCGAGCGGGTCTCGACCTATCGGGCGGCCGCATGTCGATCGCCGGGCTCGCCCTCAGCGATCCAGGGGCGCTCGATCACGACAGCTTCCGCGCCCGGTCGCTCGACCTGGCCGTCGGCACACGCGACCTCCTCAGTCGGCGTTTCGTGATCGACGAGATCAGCTCGCGCGAGGCAAGCTCGGGTCTGAAGCGCACCAAGCCCGGCGTGCGCATCGGCAAACCGACGCCGCCGAAGAGCGTGCCGCCCGACGCAAACTCAAAGACCAAGACGATCGAGGACTACGTCAAGGACGCCAAGAAGTGGAAGGCGCGCCTGCAGCGCGTGAGCCAGATCTTCCAGCGACTCGTTGGCGATGGCCCGGCTGGCGCCGAATCCGAGGCGGACCGCAAGCGCGCCGCGGACCAAGCTCGCGAACACGCCCGCCTGCTCGGTTTGGCACGTGTGACGGCCACGCATCTGATCAGCGGATCGCCCCGTGTCTGGATCCGCAAGCTCGTATTCGACGGCGTGCGCGTCGCCGGCCTGGGCGAGGACCTCATCGACCTGCGTGCCAGCAACATCTCGAGCGAACCCACGCTCGTGCACGAGCCACTGACCATTCAGCTGGCATCACGCAGCGGCAACCTGGAGTTCGGTTTCTCCGCGGATCCCGCCAAGTCCAAGGTCGCCATGAGCCACTTCACGTTCAAGGGGTTGTCCATCGACATGCTCGCCAAGCAACTATTCGGCTTGCCCCTGAAGGGCGGCACGCTCGACCTGTCGCTGCGCGGCCAACTGGACTGCGGTCACGACGGCGGAACCTGGCTCGACCTGCCGGTTCGTGTGACGCTGCACGACACGACGCTCGCGATGAAGGGGATCACGCCAACCAAACTCGATACGCTCACCGTGCCGCTCGGCGTGCGTGGCCCACTCGCCGCGCCAAGTATCGCCGTCGAAACCAAGACGTTCGTCGATGCCCTCGTCGCGGCCGGCAAGGCCGAACTCGCCAAGCAGGTCAAGAGCCAGGTCAACGCGCTCATCGGCGATCAGATCCCAGGCGGTGTCGGTGGCAAACTCGGCGACGTGATCACCGGCAAGAAGACACCGGCACAGTTGGCCGAGGAGGCCAAGAAACGCGCCCTCGAGGCGGCCAAGAAGGCCGCTAAGAAGGCCGCGCAATCCAACCTGAAGAAGCTCCTGCCGAAGGGCCTGCCCGGACTCTTCGGCGGCAAGAAGAAGT
>CAYSWE010000268.1:0-6805 GCA_964434515.1 uncultured Phycisphaerales bacterium
CGCCGCGAAGGAGGCCATCCAGCAGATCTGGATGGCCGAGACCCGGGCCGAAGCCGACGAAGCCTTCGACCTCTTCGTCAAGAAGTACGAGGCCAAGTACCCCAAGACCGTTGCGTACCCACATTTTCCCATCCACAACAATTAACCCTATCTCCGACGTGCGCTCCGGCAGCTTTCCGTCGGACGAAGAGTCCTACGCCTGACTCGCAGCCGCGCGACCGGCAAGGGCGCCGGTTGCGAAGGCCACGAGAAACGAAAACCCACCGATCGGGCCATCGACGTCGAGCAGTTCGCCCGTAACGAAGAGACCAGGGTGGCGGCGCACTTGCATGGTCTTGGGATCGACTTCCCCGAGTGCCAAGCCGCCCGCGGTGACCTCGGCCTTGTCGAATCCAAGGCTACTTGAGATCGGAATCTCAAGCCCCTTGAGTGCCAGAAGCAGCTCCCTGCGCTTGCGGCGGTTGACCTCGGCCGGAGCTACGTCCTCCAACTCCAGTGACTGAAGGATGTGCGTTCCCAAACGCCGGGGAAGACCGAGTTCGCGCGCGATGCGCGGCAGGAGTCGACCACCCCCGACAAAAAGCCTTGCAGCGAGGGCCTCGCTTGGGACATCCGGCACCAAATCGACGAGCACGCGGTAGCGTCCTGGTGCCCGCTCGAGCCGGCCGGAAGCATCCATTGCGGCAGGACCAGAGATGCCGCGATGCGTGAACAACAGCGGTCGACGCCGCCGAAACACGGACTTCTCGCCGGCCTGCAAGCGGAGTTCGACGTCTTCCAGGGTCATTCCGGCAAGCGCATGCACCCAGTGCGCGGGCGAAGCCAGCGGGGCCAGCGCCGGTACTGGCTCGATCACTTCTAGGTCGAGCGCACGGAGCCAGGCGTAGCCGACACCACGGGTTCCGGCCTTCGGGTAACTCTTGCCGCCGACAGCGAGCACCATCGTGGGAGCTACAAACTCGACCTGACCGGCCCGCGCACACCAACCCGTCGACGTGCGGCCGATCTCGCAAACGGGCGTCCTCGTCCGAATCCGCGCCCCGGCGTCGACCGCGCGCCCGACCAGGGCGTCGCGCACATCGCGAGCGCGCATCGATGCCGGCCAGACCTTCTCGAACTCGCGTTCGACCGTCGCAACGCCCCGCTCCTCGAGCCATCGCCGAATCTCGGCGGGGGGCGTCGTGCGCAGCGCATGCCGCAGAAAGCGTCCGCCCTTGGCGCCACCCTCACTGCTAACGAAGTGGGCCTCCGCAGCGACGGCATCGAGCGTGGTCGTCACGTTGCAGTGACCGCCACCACTCACGAGGATCTTGGTCCCCGATCGAGCGTTCTGCTCGAGCACGAGCACGCGCGCGCCAGCCATAGCTACGGACGCGGCCGCCGCCAGCCCGGCCGCTCCGGCGCCGAGAACCAAGACATCCGACGCCAGCCGGTCCTGCGGCCGGCTGCTGACCGACTCGTCGCTCAGCTGGCTGTCGGCAACTTGACGTGCACGAGGCGCTTGGTCGACTTCTTGACGCGCTTGTTGAACGTCGAACAGCCCTTACCGAGCATCTTGGGCTTCATGCGACCGCGGGTTGCGCCACGAGAATGAATGCGGGACTTTGCCATGGTACGAACCCTCAGCTCTTCTTCTTATTCTTACGAATCTTGACGCTACGTCGAACGATCACGAAGCCATTGATCGGCCCCGGTACTGCTCCCCGGACCAGCAGCAGGTTGCGTTCGCTATCGATCTTTGCCACTCGAAGCCCCTGGACCGTGCGTCGATCGACGCCGTAGTGCCCGGTCGACTTCTTGCCCTTGGGGATGCCCTTGGCGGTGCTATACGTGCGGCCAGTGCCGCCGACATGGCGGTGGCACTTTTTTGTGCCGTGCGACATGCCCTGACGCGAGAAATTCCAGCGCTTGATCGTGCCGGCCCAGCCGCGCCCCTTGGTCGTCCCCGTGACGTCGACCTTCTCGATGCCCTCGAAGACGTCCACGCTGACATCGGCACCCTGCTGCACATCCGGCAGTGCATCCGCACGGATCTCGCGGATGAAGTGGAAGCCTGAGCCGTCCTCGACTCCGGCTTTGGCAGCGTGGCCGGCAATGCCCTGCTTGGTCGTCTTCTTCGGCCGCGACGCAAATCCGAGTTGGAGCGCGTAGTACCCGTCCGGGCGACGCTGCCGCTTGGTCTTGCCCTTGCGCTTGCCTTTGTTGACGGTCGCGACCCGATGCTCGTCGGGAAGCTCGTCGAGCGACTTGACCTTGACCTGCAAGACACGACACGGTCCGGCCTCGATGACCGTGCACGGCACCACCGTGCCGTCTTCCTCAAAGAACTGGGTCATCCCCAGCTTACGCCCCAAAATACCAATCGTCATTTGAACCTCGTTCGGTCTGGTTCTCTCGGGGATCGCGGCGACGACGAGACACCTTCGTGGTGCCTTCGGCCACGGCAACGCCAGTCACCGGGCCGAGATCGCGTAGATCCCAAGCGTACGCATTCCGCTCTCTGCGGACAAAATGCGGGCGAGGAGGTTAGCGGGGCGGGAGGCCAGGAACAAGCGTTTCCAGAATACGGCCCCGCGTCTTCGCCGCTCGAAGACGACACGACTCGATGCCGTCAGGAGTTGCATCCGCGTTGTGTCCGACCGGAAACCCTGGTTGCAGCGGCAGTCGCCCGCCCTTCCGACGAGCAAATCGGCTATCATCGACCCCCTCAGAAAGGCCGGTCCGTCGGCCGTTCGTTTTTTCCTCTCTGCAAGTCCCCTCCTGCAAATCCGTGGAAGCTCTATGAGAATTCTCAGCCTGTCTGCCATGGCCATCGCGGCCATTCTTGCAACCGATACGGCCAGCGCACAGATCCGCAACGTCCAGTTGCTCGGTCGCTTCAACAAGTACCGCCGCTACAACGACGTCTGGGCGTTTCGGCATTCGAATGGCAAGGAATACGCCCTGCTCGGCGTATCCACCGGCATCTCCATCGTGGATGTGAGCAATCCGGCCCGGCCGAAAGAGGTCAAGTTCATCTCCGGCACGCGATCCTCGACCTGGCGCGATGTGAAGAACTTTGGCGACTGGATCTACGCGGTCACCGAGAACAGCGGCGAAGGCATGATGGTCATCGACATGACCAACGCGGCCAACCCGGTCCTGAAGCAGTTCTGGGGCCGCAACGCTTCCTGGCGACACTCGCACAACATCGCCATGGACTGGGGTACGGGCATCGCCTACGTGTGCGGCACGTCGCGAGGCACGCTGCTGGTGGACGTCAAGACCAACCCCGCATCGCCACGGCAGGTCGGCACCTACTTCTCGCCGTATCTGCATGACCTAGCGGTGCAGCACGGCTTCGGCTACTTCTGCGACCAGAACGGCAACAACCTGCGCATCGTCGACGTGCGCAACCCGGCGTCGCTGCGCCAACTCGGCATCGTGCGCCAACCCGGGCGGCGCATCGCGCACAATGTGTGGGCATCGCACGACGACAAGATCGCCTGCACGACCAACGAGACCTCGAGCGGCCCGATCGGCGTCTTCGACGTCTCGAACAAGCGAGCGCCCAAGCTGCTGGCGACGATTCGAGCCTCGAGCAGCTTCAGCGCCATCCCCCACAACGTCTACATCACCGACTATGTCGGCCATGCTTCGTACTACACCGAGGGCATGATCACGTTCGACCTCAGCAACCCGAGCAAACCCGTCCAGGTTGGCCAGTACGACACGTTCCCAGGCTCCAGCGGTGGCTTCAACGGCGCATGGGGCTGCACCACGGCGCTCGATTCGGGGCACGTCTTCGTCAGTGACCTCTCAAGCGGACTCTACATCCTCAAGCCGAAGTCCACCGCCGCGTACTATGGTGGCGGGACCAAGGGAACGGGCGGCAAACTGCCCAGGATCCGCCAGCGCGGTGCCCCCTACATCGGCAACGCGACCTACCGCGTGATGCTCATGAATGCCAAGGCTTCGAGCCCGGCGCTCATGATCATTGGAGGAAAGAAGGCCAACCTCACCGTCGCCGGGCTGAATCTGCTCGTCGACCTGACCGCGCCGCCGCCCATCCTCGTCGGCATGGCGACCAACGCATCGGGCCAGATCTCGGTGCCGTTCGGCATTCCAAACCAGGCCGGTCTGAACGGCGTCAATCTCTTCATGCAGTTCCTCGTATTCGACTCCGGCTCCTCGTCCTCGCTGGGGCTCTCGGCGTCGAAGGGCATGCAGATCGGACTGTTCACCAAGTAGCGTTCGGAGTCTCCTCATGAAAGCCCTCAGCCTGTCGTTCCTCACCGCGATCGCCTTGACCATTCCCCACTCGCTCCCGGCGCAAGGGACCAGCAAAAACTGCGCGTTGCTCGCCAACTGGCGCCCGACCTCGGGGAACGCCAACGACGTCTGGGGCTACACGGACCCGACCACGGGCAAAGAATACTGCCTGCTGTGCACAACGACCGGGACGTTCGTGCTCGACGTGTCCAACCCGCGCGCGCCCGTGAGCCGCGGCTTCTTCTCGTATGCCAAGTCGCCAGGGTGGCGCGTGTCGACGTGGCGCGACATCAAGACTTACGGGCACTACGCCTATGGCGTAACCGAGGCTGGCGGCGGCATGCAGATCATCGACCTGCGCAAGCCGGATCAACCTCGGTTCGTCAAGACATGGAACTTCTCGGCGAGTTTGTGGCGCAACACGCACAACATCGCGATCGATCTCGGCACAGGCATGGCCTACGTCTGCGGCACGCGCAGCGGCATGCACGTAATCGACATCAAGACCAACCCCGAGAATCCGCACCTCGTGACGACGTTTCGCAGCCCATACATCCACGACCTACACATCCAGGACGGGCTGGCACATACCGCCGACATCTACGGCAACAACTACATGATCCTGGACGTGTCCAAGCTACCAGCGATCACGATCCTCGCCCGCGTGCGCACACCGGGGACGCGCTACTGCCACAACAACTGGGCGACCGCCGACAACAACTACAGCGCAACGACCAACGAATCGGCGGGCGGCCCGATTGCGATCTGGGATATCCATAACAAGAAGGCTCCCAAGCTGATCGCTTCCTACCGCGCAAACTTCAAAAACGCCCCGCGGGCGATCCCGCACAACGTCTGCATCCTGGATCGCGTGCTCCACGCGTCGCACTACACCGAGGGTTACCGGGCGGTCGATCTGTCGAATCCGGCGAAACCTGTCGAAGTCGGCTACTACGATACCTACAAGGGTCCAAGCTCCGGCTACAATGGCGACTGGGGCGTCTACCCGTTCGCACGCACTGGCAATATGTACCTGAGCGACCGCTCGACCGGGCTCTACATCGTCAAGCCGAACGCGAGCATGCGCCGCTACGGCAAGGGCACGACGGGTACCGCTGGACGCCTGCCGCACATCTACCACTTCGGCGCGGCCTACTTGGGCAACGCACGGTTCGGCCTCGGTGTGCGCAAAGCCAAGACCAACACCGCCGCAGTGCTGGTGCTCGGCGGCAAGGCAGCCAACGTCACGGTCGGTGGCCTCAACCTGCTGGTCGACCTGGTGAGCCCGCCTCCCGTTCTCGCGGCGACGGGCACGGGCGCAACCGGCAACGCGTTCTTCGCCCTGCCGATGCCGACGAGCACGACCTTCGGCGGGCTGCATCTGTTCGCTCAGTGCTTCGTGCTCGACGCGGGCGGTTCGTCTGGCCTGGCGGCGAGCGAGGGCCTCGCATTCTCGACGTTCTCGCGCTGACAGTCAGTCGATCGCGCCCGCCACGCGCGCCCGCTCGCGCAGCAAGCGCAGCGCGCGCCGTCCTTCTACGCCCAGGTCCAGCGTCGCGTCGTTGACGTAGAGCCGAACGTGCTGGTCGAGCACCTCGCGCGAACACTCCTGGGCGTGCCGCGACATCAACGGCACGGCGGACTCGGGATCGGCAAGAGCGAACTCGAGCGAAGCCCGGATCGCACGGGTGACCGTATCGATCGTCGACCGCCCTAGGGCACGCCGAGCCAGGATCCCACCAAGTGGCAACGGGGCGCCCGTATCGGCTTCCCAGAGTTCGCCGAGGTCGGCGACCGAGAACAGGCCGTGATCTGCAAACGTGAAACGCCCCTCGTGAATCACGACACCGTAGTCCGCCTCGCCACGCTCGAGCGCCGGCATGATCTCGGAGAACACACAGTGCTCCGGCGAAGCTCCGTCGCGGACAAACAGTCGGTAGAGCAGCGCCGCCGTCGTCCAGCGCCCCGGTGCCAAGACGCGGCTCGTCCGATCCGGCCAGCCAGCGTCGGCACGCGCGGCAAGGAGCAGCGGGCCGACGCCGTAGCCGAGCGCCGCGCCAACCGGCAGGATTTCGTAGTCCGCATCGAGGGCCAGTGCCGCATGAAAACTCGCCTTACCAATGTCGAGGGAACGCGCGAACAGCATGGCGTTGAGCGCCTCGACATCGTCCAACGTCCACTCAAGCTCAGGCGCCTCGACACGGCCCTCGACGAGCGCCGCGAAGCTGAATGTGTCATTGGGACACGTGGAGATCCCGATGCGTAGCGTCATCCGACAAGGCTCCCAAGCGCCTCGCCCAGGGCCCCCATCGCGAGTTCCGCCTGCCAGCCGTCTCGGTCTCCGGCAGCGTTGCTCACGGCGCGCAACGACGCCAAGGGAACACCAGCAAGACGCGCGGCACGGGCGACCGCGAAGCCTTCCATCTCCTCGACGACACAGCGCGGATACGCCGCAACGCGCGCGGCCACCTGCGCTGCGTCCGACGACGCGCTGCACACCGTGAGCATCGGAAAAGCGGCAACGCCGGCACCGCCAACCCGCGCCGTCGCCCGA
>CAYSWE010000269.1:0-3894 GCA_964434515.1 uncultured Phycisphaerales bacterium
GTGCCGCTGGGCGCGTTTCTGTCTGGCGGCGTCGACTCCGCGACCGTGGTCGCCATTATGACCAAGGCGCTGGGCGTGCCAGCGAAGACATTCTCGATTGGCTTTCAAGACACGGCGGAGAGCGAGCATCTGGCTGCGCGTGAGATGGCTGCGCACCTGGGGACCGAGCATCGCGATCAGGTGCTGGCGCCCGATATCTTGGATTTGGCCGACAAGGTGGCGACCGTTCTCGACGAGCCGAACGGGGATAGCAGCTGTTTGCCCACGTATTTGCTGAGCGAGTTCGCGCGCCAATGGGTCACGGTTTCCTTGTCCGGCGATGGCGGCGACGAGATGTTTGGCGGATATGGCCGTTATTTCGCGACCGTCGACGAGGCCGCCGCGGCACGCGGCCGAGGACAGGCCTACCCCGCTGGACGAACCTACTACGGTTGTCGAATCTTGCCCTTCGATGACCCGTCGATCGAGGCCTTGTTCGGCCAAGTTCCCGCGGGTTTGGCGGACCACTTGGCCGCGCTGCGGGCCGACGTGGATCACGGCGGTGGCGACCTGTTGCATCGCCTCCGCAAGACCGATGCCGAGCACTACATGCCGGGCGCAGTGCTCGCCAAGGTCGACCGTATGAGCATGCAGCATTCGATGGAGGTGCGATCGCCGCTCCTCAGCATCGAGGTGGCACGGTTCGCCGAGCGCCTGAGTTCTTCGCGTCTCTACGCGACAGGCCACGGCAAGCTGCTGCTCAAGAAGGTCGCTGAGCGCTATATCCCGCGGGCGTGGCTCGACCGACGCAAGCTCGGCTTTGGATTGCCGATGGAGGTTTGGGGCAAAGAGCAGATCCTGGCCGTGGCGCGCGAGCGGCTGTCGAGTGGCTGCAAGCTGTCGCAGTGGATTCCGCCGAAGCGGCTCGCAGCGTTTCTCAAGGGCCAACGGATGCAGTTCTCGCTGTACCAGGTGTGGGGGCTGATCATCCTCGAGACCTGGCTGCAGACTCACAGATCGCGGCCGGCCGCCGTTTCGGATGAGCCCACCGTCGTGCTGCGTCCGGCGGCCCCAGGCTCGCAAGCCACGCTTCATCCGAAGGACGCCCTCGATCCGCTCGCGGATTCCCGTGACCTGGCGTTGCTGCGTAGGCTCGGTAGCGTCACGGCGCCGATCACCGTCTTCACGCTCGATCGCATCCCGCGCTGGTGGCATCGGCTGCCGGAGTCTTGCACCATCGTCGCGCGGCGGAGCTTTCGCGAAGTTCCCGGGCCACGCTTTGTCGTCGGCGACATCTTACAGGGGCCGGACGCCGGGGCTCGGGGGTTGCATCGCATCTTGCCCGAGCTGACACCGGGCGTCGCTGTGTTTGCAATGGACGCCGAGTGGGTACCCGGAGACCTGCTCGTTGCGCTTGGCAACGCGGGCTTTCAAAGTGCGTTCGTGCAGGCGAGCGACGGCTGGACCGAAAAGTTTCTGCGTGAGACTCTGCCGACCCTGCCCGCGGCTTCGTCGGCGGAGCCCCGGTCTTTGCGTCTGCGACTCGAGCCGCGCTTGCTTACGCGGCTGCGAGCCGACGAGGGGCATTGTTACCGATTCCTCCATCCGCGGCTCTGGTGGCGTTGGCGGCGTACCGGCGAGCCGGTGTGGGCGGACATTCGCCTGTATGAGAATGGCAGGTTGCTTCCGCTTGCAAGGTCGTCGACCGGAGAGATCCAGCGGCGTGGCGAGGGCCGCTATGCCCTGTTCGGAGCAGAGATCTGGTTCTCCAGTTCGGACAACACCGACCCTGCTGACAATGGTCGCGACTACGAGGCGGTACTGACTTGGAAGCCGCGTCCACCGCGTTCGCGGCGCAGGCGGCGCCGCAAGGGGGCCGTATGCGACGGACATTTGATCCACGAGGAGTTCGCGGAGACTCAGTATCGCCGTGCATTTCGACGGGCGATCGAGGCTGAGTCACCCACACGGCTTATGGCGCGCAATGGCCAGTCCCGGGTCGCGTTGGTGATCGGCATGCTCGGACCCGGTGGGGCCGAACGACAGCTTTGCTATCTGGCGCGGGCACTCAAGGCCGAAGGCCGCGACGTGCGCGTGTTCACGGTTTCCGACCTGGACGGCGACGCGGCGCACTACGTTCCGCTACTGCAGGAAGCTGGCGTGCCGATCGTCGACTGTATGGTTCCTGCACCCGACTATGACTTCGACACCGAGTTTCCGCGTGGGGATCCCCGCTCCGATCTGCTCGAATCGATGCCCGCGTTCTTCCGTGAGTCGGTGTGGCGGCTCTACACCAATCTGTTGCAGTTCCATCCCGACATCGTGCACGGCTTCTTGGATTCGCCCAACCTGTATGGAGCGATTGCCGGCTTCCTCGCCGACGTGCCGCGCATTGTGCTATCGGGCCGGAACGTGAATCCGTCGCACTTCTCCTATCTGGATATTCCCTGGTTCCGGCCGTGGTACCAGGTCTTCGAGGGGTCGCCACGCGTCCGCTTCTCGGCCAACTCGCGGCTAGGCTGTCGAGACTACGAGGAGTGGCTTGCATTCGACCCTGGCACGTTTGCGTATGTGCCGAACGGGCTCGAGACCAGCCAGCTGTCGCACCCCGAGCACGACGATCTGGCGCGCCTCAGAGCTTCGTTGTCGATCGAGCCGGGTCAACCCGTCGTACTCGGCGTGTTCCGTTTGTCCGAGGAGAAGCGGCCGTTCTTCTTCGTCGACGTGTGTCGTCGTCTCAAACGCAGGATTCCCAAGCTGCGCGTCTTGATCGCCGGTGTCGGGGTGATGGGGGAGCGGCTCGGCGCATCTCTGCGCAAGCATCGCTGTGACGATTGGATCTCGCTCCTCGGCCGGCGCAACGACGTGTCGGCGCTCATGCACCTGGCGGACGTTCTCCTGCTTACGTCGGCCTACGAGGGGATGCCCAACGCCGCGCTCGAGGCGATGTTTGCCGGCCTGCCGGTCGTGTGCGCGCGGGTCGGCGCGTGTCCCGACGTGGTCGACGAGGGCGTCACCGGCTACACCTGCGAACCCGACGACGTCCATGGCTTCGTTGCGCGCTGCCAAGACTTGCTGTCGGACCGTGCTCTGCGCGAGCGCATGGGGCGAGCTGCCGAGGCGAGAGTCTTGCAGGAATTCTCTCTGGAGGACATGGTTGCGGGCTCGAAAGCCCTCTACGAGTAGCGGACTCCCGAGTCGTGTGCGTCGAAGAAAGGACGGAGACCAGCGTTGAAACAACCCAACTTCGCCTACCGATGGACCGTGATTCCGCTCGTGAGTCTGTACCTCGGGGGTGTGTTCTTCTGGCTACTTGCCAGCCGGCGTGTGCGCGGGCCGGGTTTTTGGAAAATCGCACGTGCCAGGCTTCGTCGACCGTATCGCGGCGAGGTTGACACGATTGTGCACGACGACGGCAACTGCTTCGTCGCCAAGGTCCCGGCCGGCCTGCTCTCGGATCGCGACCTCGGGTCGTCGCTCGTCGTGCTCGAGGACGGCAAGCCGCTGACCCTGGCTCACTCCACGCACGCCGAGATTCGGGCGCGTGGTGGCGGTCGCTTCAGTCACTGGGGAGATCAGCTGTATTTTTCGACGCTCGACAACTCCAATCCACTCGAGAATCACCGCACCTATGTCGTCGAGGAGCGCCGCGTTCGAGCGCAGCGTGCGACCGCGCGGAAGGACGCCTCGTGAGGTTGTTCGAGAAGGACCCGGAGCTCTTGGGGCTGTTCGCCGATCCCGAGGACCACACGCCGCTCGAGCCGCAGGACGACTCGTTCGTGTCGCCGGCCGGCAAACGGCATCCGATCGTTCGGGAGATTCCGCGTTTCGTGCCGAGCGATGCCTACGTCGGCTCGTTTAGCTTCGAGTGGAACACTCACGATCGCACACAGCTCGATTGCCACACGGGGTCCG
>CAYSWE010000269.1:3904-6786 GCA_964434515.1 uncultured Phycisphaerales bacterium
CGGAGAAGACCGGGCTCACCGAGCGGGATCTTCGTGGCAAGCTGGTGCTCGATGCTGGTGTCGGCGCCGGCCGGTTTTGCGACGTGATGTCGCGCTGGGGCGCCAAGGTCGCGGGCATCGACCTGAGCTACGCCGTCGAGGCTTCGGCCCAAAACTTCGCCGATCGCGACAATGTCATCGTTGCCCAGGCGGACATTGGCAAGCCGCCGTTCAAGACGGAAGCGTTCGACTACATCGTCTCGATTGGCGTCCTGCACCACACGCCGAATACGCGCGAGTACTTCGAGCGTCTGCTGCCGTTCCTCAAGCCGGGCGGGACGATCGCCATCTGGCTCTACCCGACGGAAGAGTCCTACGTCGTCCGCAAGCAGTGGATTCCGTTCACCAGCCGCATCCCCGCCAAGATGTTCTACACTTGGTGTCGTTGGTTCGTGCCCAAGGTGATGCAACGCAAGGGAAGTCCGACCTTCCGAGCGATCTACAAGGCGTTCCCGTTCAGCGACCAAGAGCTCGGCATCGAGAACGACATCCTCGATACTTTCGATGGCTATTCGCCCCGCTACCACGGAGTGCACGCAGTCGACGAGGTCCGCGCCTGGTTCGAGGAGAACGGCCTGGTCGACGTCGCGAACCCCAACGGCTACCCGACATCGATCCGCGGGCGCAAACCCGGGCCGTAGAGGGGACGACGGCCGCGAGCGCTCGACGATCCCTTGCCAGCCGATACGAACCCAGCCCTGCGCGAACTCCGAGGTAAGAAGACCGGGTCTTCTGACCATCCACGACGCTACAGACGGATGCCTGAGCAGCAGAGATCGGCATGATTGCGAAGGGTTGTCGCGGCGCGACGTAAGGGATCCTGACGCGAGAGAGTGCCGACCTCGTCCAACGCATGAGGAAGTCCTCGCCTTCTTCTTCGGTCGTACAGTTCCGGAAGTCTTCGCAGCCGATGCGCAACTCGTCGGCACGGGCGATGCGGCGGTTGCCGAACACAGACTTGAAGCAGCCCACATCGATGACACCCAGATGCTGGCAACGTCTCCTTCCGGTTTGCCGTGCGGCTTCACTTCGATCTCGAAGACGTCTCCAATAAGGGCTCCTGAGGAGCCCGCCGCAACAACATCCGGTCGCTGAGAAACTCGTAGTATGAATCAGGAACCCTCGACCTAATCCGCGGCCCTCGGACGCCCCTGGCGGCGCCGTGCTCCCTCGGCGGGCATCTAGGTCAATCGTTCGGTACTGGTGCTCCGTATGGACTGACGACCGCGATAGCGCGCTCGCGGTCGAAAGCGCAGCGGCGCTTCGCTGTACTCCTCGATCGCGTGGGCGAGCCAGCCGGCGGTCCTGGCGATGGCGAAGATGGCCTCGCCGCTGTTCGCTGGCATTCCAGCGAGGAACGTGAGGGCTCCGAGCGCGAGATCGATGTTTGGGACTGCTTCGGTTCGCGAGGCGATGACGTCTCGTACTGCGTGCGTGATGCTCAGCCGTGGGTCGTTCGACCAGGCCTGATCGAGCAGGCGCGACAGGGCCAGGTAGCGCGGGTCGGCGCTGCGATAGACCGCGTGCCCGTGCCCGGGCGCCGTGCCCGTGCGCCGCAGCGCGCGACCCACAGCGTCGCTCGCGTCGCTGGCCGTTTCGGCGTCTGAGAACAACTCGTGCACGGCGGTGCTCGCCGCACCGTGGAGCGCGCCTCCGACGACGCCGAGACCGGCCAACACGACCGAATACGGGTCGGCGCGGACCGACGCGGCGACGCGAGCTCCAAGCGTCGAGGTTGCCATGCCGTGGTCGACGAGTAACGCGAGCGCGGCATTGAGCGCGCCGCGTCTCTCTGTGTTCGTCCGGCGTGTCGTGAGCCGCGGCCAGAGTCGATCCTGGATGCGCGTGGCGTTGTCGTTGACGCGCCCTTGGAGTGGTAGGCCGTCGACCATCGCCGAGAGCAAGGCCCGCCCGGCCGTGTGGACGGCGGTGGCGGAGAGGTCGAAGCGCAATGGGTCTGCGGCCGAGGCTACCGAGACGGTAACGCGAAGCCGATCGAGGGACGTGCACGCGGACGGCAAGCGCTTCTGCACGGACGCGATGACCTTCTGTAGGGTCCTCGCGTGCGCCCAGGCGCCGGTCGGGCTCACGCCCCAGAGGCAGTCGACGACGGCCTCAAAGTCCGCGCCGGCAAGGACCAGGGCTACCAGGTCCTTGCCGCGGATTCGGAGCTCGCCATCGCGCACGCTGGTCAACGCAGTGCTGACTACGGCATCGAGTTCGCCCTCGGCTCGGCGCCGGCGTCCAGCGCGGAATGCTTCGATCTCGTCGGCGTCGAAGCGCGACGCGCGGCCGTCGTCGGCGAGCGACCGGTGCAGTAGGCCGCGGCTCACGTAAGCGTAGAGCGTGGCGCGCTTCACGCCCAGGCGTGCGGCGGCTTCCTTGGCGGTCAGGGACGGCTTGTCTGGTGACATGGATTCCATCAACGTTGACTTGATCAATCTTGTCAACCCCATGGCAGGCGGGCGATAGTGCTGCAATGACGATGACTCTCATTGCGCCGCCCGGTCTCAAGGGGCTCACGGTGGCCGACACGACGGTTGGCGCCGTGCGCGGCGACGAAGGCTTCTTTCACTACCGTCACTACGATGCGACGAGCCTGGCTCGCGAGCGCTCGCTCGAGGCGATCGTCGGCCTACTCCTGGACGGTGAGCTGCCGGGCCCGAGCGCGGAGCAGGCGCTATGCCGCGAGCTTGGCCGCGCCCGTGTGCTACCAGAACGGTTGCGGCCGCTGATCGCAGCCCTCGCTGTCGCAGGTTGCGGCTCGCTCGACTCCCTACGGGCGTTGCTGTCAGTCGCCGTAGATGCACGACCGACGCTGGATCAGGACGCGGCCGCGCGAC
>CAYSWE010000270.1:0-6775 GCA_964434515.1 uncultured Phycisphaerales bacterium
CTCGTGCTCGCGCTTTCGAGGTGGGAGATGCTGGTGCCATTGGTATAGGCTCGATGCATCTGGTTCAGCACGCGCGTCTCGACCTCGAGGCCAAGCGCGTGCCCGACCATCTTGCGAGCAACACCACGGAACGAGTAGGGCCGCGGCGACTGGATGGTGCAGGGGCCCTTCCTCAGGGCCGCCCAAGGGAAGCGCGTGTTGAACCACACATCGCAGTCCGTCATCCGGCCCCGAGAAAAGCGCGAGAACGCCAGTCCAAGAAGATTGCTGGACGACCTCGTGAACGCCCACATATTGATCCCGTCGTTGTGGTTCCGGATGTCGCCAGTGGCGACACGATACCCAGGGCGATGCGACGTGCCACCAATCGAAGCCTTGTGCCAATCGAACAGCGCCTTGCGCGCCTGCAACTGAAACGCGCTGCCGTTGCGGAACGAAGTCGGATGCAGCGTCGCAATGTAGTGGAGGCCGCTCTTGCTGGGCCAACGAGGGTTTCCGGGGTAGGTGCGAAACGCGACGAAAGGGAGCGTGCCGAGCCCAACGAGGCTGGCCAACCCGAGCATTTTGTACCTGGAGTTCATCGTTGCCCCCTTCGTGCGGCGTTGCGGGCCTCGGTCCGAATCGACGTCGGCAGAATCGACTTGACGGACGCCCGCACGCCCTTGTCCCGCTTCGCGGACACGAGGATCGGTGACCAATCTTCGAGCGGGGCTTCACCAGCACCTTTCCGCGGGGCAGCGACCACCAACCCGGCGCTGGAGCCCTCGGGACTGTTCTTCGCCGGCAACTGGGTCAGCCCGCGGCCCTCGTCGGCACGCGATCTCGCCATGCGACGGGCGGCGGCTTCTTCGAGTTCGCTCACATTGGGAAATGCCGGAACGACTCTGAATCCCGGCACGGGCACGGCCTTGATCGCATTGGCGCGCGGCTGGACGTCCCTGTCAGCGAACACGAAGCGGTCCTCGCGGATGCCGACCAGTTCGAGCCCGTTGGCCACACCAACCAGGACCTGCCTCGTCTTGCTCGGCTTGACTTCGAAGGCTCCCTGGTTGAAGCCAACGATCGGTGACAACGCCTTGAAGTTGTCTGGCCGAACGTAGATGAGATAACGACGACCGACCACGAACCGCGGCATGTACGTAACACGCAGCGTGTCTTCGCCGACCTTACCCCCCTCGAGTTGGAGTGTGATCGTGCCGCCGGGTGCCTTGCCCTTGTGGAGATCGAGTTTCTCGAACTTGACGTAGGTGCGGATCGTCTTGCCACCCTCTTCGTGCCGCGATTCGGCCTTGGTGACCGTGCCGACAGCAATGACATCAGCCTGCTTGACGATGTCGGAGTAGCGCATCGGAACGACCTGCGCCCCGAGCAAGCCGGCCGTCGCCAACGCGGCCAGCGGAAAACTGAAAGTACTCATCGAAATGTCCTCGATCGGAACGCTGGAACTGCCGCGCACAGCCTCCTCACCTTGGAGGACAGCGCCGCGCGGCTCGCACAAGAGCCCCGCGAGTCACCGAGTGTTCGCAGAAGCCGCGGGCGGGCGAAGCCTCCGATGGAAGGCGGCCCTCAGGCCAGTTTGCGGCCGAAGCGCCGTGCCAGCCGCTCGAGCCGGCGCGGTTGGTCGGTGAGAATCCCTTGCACGCCGAGTTCGAGCAGGCGCTTCTTCTCACCGCGCTTGTTGATCGTCCAGCTAATCAGGCGTCGGACCTTGGTCCCCCCGTTGGCATCGTCACTCTGCGCGTTGTGCGCGCGTCGCAGATCGACGTCACGGGCGATGATCTCCTGGTAGATGCTCCACGCCCCCAACGTGAGCGCCGGCCGGCCGATGCTCGCGTAGGTGTTGCCATGCGAGATCGCCGCCGCAGTCCCGCTGTAAGGACGCGTGTCACGGACGATTCCCGGTGGGACTTCGACATCGAACGAAAACGGATACTTGGACGCCAGCGGCCGCATCGCCTGGAAGACCGATTCGCGCGTCGTCATGAACACGGGATCGAACTTCGGCTGCGCGGCTTCGAGATCCGAGCACATCGCTCGCGTCAGCTTCGGGGCAAGATCGATGTGTTCGGTCGGCAGCTTGATGTCGAGGAACACGGCCCGCAACCGAGGTTGCCCCTTCGCCCAATCCAGGAACTCGCGGAAGGTCGGGATCTGCACGCGCGCGCGACGCCGGAAGAAGAACAGAAACCGCGTCTGGTACCCACAGTGCTCACGCAGCTCCGCGAGTGTCAGCTCGTGCGCCATGCGCCGCCAGTCGCTCCACACCGGCGGCACGCGGGGTGCGTACTTGACATTCGGTTCGATGCCGAGCTGACGCACGAGCGCAACGCTGTCGTTCGGATTCCAGTCGTGCCAGAGCACGACGTGACCATCCTTGGTCAGCGACAGGTCGATCTCCACCGCGTTGGCGAGGTCGTGCTCGAGAGCGTAGGCGCACGATTCGATCGTATTCTCGACACGTTTGACAGCGCTGCCGCGATGGCCAACGACGAGGAATCCTTCGCCGTCCTCGGGCTGCGAAACGCCGGTCGGCCGTGGCGTACGCAGCCGATCGACGAGCTGCCGGGTCTCGGCGAACCCGCGCCGCACCTGGTAGCCGAGCCAAAGCTTCGAGTGCTGCACGGCGAGCCCCGCGCGCCGACGAGCGGCGCCGGCCACGCGACGAAGCGCGCCCTGCTCGGCGCGCGCCGCGCGACGTTCGGCGTCCCGTCGTGCTAGCCGATGGTGGCGCTCGGCTCGCGAGATTCGGTAGTCCGCTCGCTGCATGCAGCCGCCTACATGACCGGCTCGATACCGAGTTCCCCGAACCCCTTGGCCGCGAAGTTCTCCCGGAACATGTCACGCAGCTTGTCCGCCTGCGCGTCGTATGCGGCCTTGTCATCCCACGTGTTGCGCGGATTCAGGATCTCCGCCGGCACATCCGGGCAGCTCTTCGGCATCTGCAGGTTGAAGACCGGATGCAGTTCGTATTCCACCTTGGCTGGGTCCAGGTCGCCACGCAACGCGGCATTGAGCAGCGCGCGCGTGTGACCGATCGAAATGCGCTTGCCGACGCCGTAGGGCCCACCGCCCCACCCGGTGTTGAGCAGAATGCAGCGGGTCTTGTGCTTGGCCATCTTCTCGGCCAGAAGCTTGGCGTAGACTGACGGTTTCTGCGCCATGAACGGCGCGCCAAAGCAGGCGCTGAAAGCCGCGACCGGCTCGGTGATCCCGACCTCCGTGCCAGCGAGCTTGGACGTGAACCCCATCACAAAGTGGTACATCACCTCCCGCGCGGTCAGGACCGAAACCGGTGGCAGCACGCCAAAGGCATCGGCGGTCAGCAAGACGATCGTCCGCGGATGTGGCCCCTTGGCGCCTTCCGCGACATCGGGGTTGCAGCTGAGCGGATACGAGAAGCGCGTGTTCTCGGTGATCGAGCGATCGGTCAGGTCGAGGTCCTGCGGATCGAGTTCCTCCATGCGCTTGCCGGGGAGTGACGGCACGTTCTCGATGAGGGTGCCGCGCATCGACAGCGCCGCGGCGATGACCGGCTCTGCGTCCTTGTTGAGGTCGATGAGCTTCGCGTAACACCCCCCCTCGAGGTTGGAGACGCCGTTGCCGGTCCATGCATGCTCGTCATCGCCAATGAGCTTGCGCTCGGGGTCCGCCGACAACGTCGTCTTGCCGGTGCCTGACAAGCCAAACAGAATGGCGCCATCGCCGGCGGAACCGACGTTGGCCGAGCAGTGCATCGACAGGTGCTGCATCGTCGGCAGCAGGTAGTTCATGATCGTGAACATCGACTTCTTGTTCACGCCGCAGTAGTCAGCCCTCCCCACGACCAGACACATCCGATTGCGCAGGTCGAGGATCACGGCACGCTCCGACTTGCTCCCATCGCGCTCGGGATCGCAACGGAACGATGGCACGTTGAGCAACGTCCAGCGCTTGTTGTCCTCGTCAGCGACGCCCGCGACCTCGCTCGGGAACATGTTGTCCACAAACATGGCGTGGGTCGCGTACTCGCCGACGAAGCGATGCGGAACAGCGTACTCGGCATCGTTTCCGCAGTAGACGTCCTTGACGTAGAGCGTGGTTTTTCTGGCGTTCAGGTGCTCGGCGACCCGCTTCCGCAGTCCCTCATAGGCCTGCGGATCGTAGCGTTGGAAATCCTTCTTCCACCACACGGTGTCATCGACCTCGGGCCACGCTACAGCGAACGTATCTTGCACCGGACGACCGGTGCAGGTCGGGTCCGTGTAGAAGACGAGCGGCCCATCCTTGCCGAGCTTCGTGGGGTAGGCCTTCTGGTCGTCGTCCGGACCATCGGGGCGGATCCGTCCGCGGTCGTTCGCGATCGCAGCGTCGAACAGCTCGTCCTTGCTCAGATTGTACTTGTAGTCGACTTCAGTGAGCCCAAGCAGGGTCTCCAGCTCTTTCTCGAACGTCATCGCGGGTCTCCAACCGTCGCGCCAAGGAAAAAATCGCCAACGAGGTTACGGGCGCTGTGCGGTGGCGCAAGGGATACGGAATCGATCACCTCTGCCCGAGCGTCGCACCGAACACTTACCTGCCAAATGAGGTATACTGCGTCCGTGAGTTCCACGGGCAGGGTGCGCGTGCAGCCCGCACCCCGCACGGTCTCTCCCTTTTGTCCCCAACGCGGAGGTTCTCAAGATGTTTTCGCATAAGGCCTCGATACGCGCGGCTGACATGATGACCACGAGTGTCGTCACGTTGCGTGCCGATCAGCACACGCATGATGCCGTCCAAACACTGCTCAAGCGTCGTATTTCCGGTGCACCGGTCGTCGACGAGACGGGACGACTGGTTGGCATCTTTTCCGAGAAGGACTCGATCCACGCGCTCCTGCGTGCGGTCCACGAGCGCCTCCCGTCGTCGCTCGTCGGTGATCACATGACGACTGAGGTCATCTCGGTCACCGAGAACACGTCCCTACTGACGATCGCTCACCTGTTCCTTACCCACACGGTGCGACGACTGCCGGTGGTCCACGGCGGCAAGCTGATTGGCATTGTCAGCCGACGCGATCTCTTACAAGCGGCCTCACAGGTCATGCAGGCAGCGCCCACGCGCGATGCCGCGCTCCTCTACCTGAGCGTCGTCAGCGACGAGGGCGTCATCCCGATTCACTCGCAGCAGTAACGGGGTGACAGCAGGGCGCACCGGGGCCGCCTCCAAGACCCGGTCCCGCCACCAACGAGAGTTCGAAGCTTGGTGGTTCGGAACACGGCGCTATCGTGCCCGCCCGAGCCGAGAAGCGAATGCACGAACTCAAGAGTCTGCCCCGGATGGCGTTGCCCCTCGTCATCTCCTTCACCTTTCGCTTTCTGTTCAGCGTCGTGGATCTCTCGTTCGCGGCGTTGTTGGAGGCACACGACAACTCCGCGGTCGCAGCGATCGGCCTCTACGCGCCGTTCCAGTTCGGCTTCATTGCGATCTGGGTTGGCCTCTCCGGCGGCTTCACCGCGGCTCTCTCCCAGGCTTTCGGGCGGCGTGACGAAGCGCGCGTCCGGGCGCTCGGCCGGGCGATTCGTAAGGTGCTCGGATTCCTCGTCCCGCTGCTCTCGCTCGGCGGCGTCGCACTCTGGTTCGCGGTTCCTCTCTTGCAGCTCGAACCGGCGCTCGAACGTTCCTTCCGTGCCTACGCCGCCACGATGCTGATCGGCATGCCGCTCACCGGGTTTTGGGCGATCTATCCAGACTCCATCGTCAAGGCCCACCAAGACACGCGCAGCACGATGATCGCGGGGCTCGTGGCATCGATCACCAACGTAGCACTGAGCGCCTTGTTTGCGTTCACGCTCGGCTGGGGACTGTTTGGCATCGCCCTGGCAACCGTCGTATCGCGCATTCCGTCGCTCGCCTATGCAATCCATCGCGCGCGGTTCCTCGAGCGGGGCCGTCTGCAGCATGCCTGGCAGCCCATCGCTGCGACCTGGGCGCCCCCACTCCGATCGATCCTGCGGCTCGCCGGCCCGGGCGCAGCAACTTTCGGCCTCGCAGCCGTCGAAAGCGGGATCGTCAATGGCCTCCTGAAGAGCGCCGAGAATGCCACCACGGCGATCGCAATCTACGGCGTCTACGACAGACTGCTTCTGTTCGCACTCATGCCGGCCTCGGCAACCGCGGTTGCGGTCGTGCCCTTCTTGGCCCGCGCATTGCCAACCGGGGACCTTCGCCGAATCCGGCAAGACATGATCCGGGCACTTGGCATCGTCGCCACGATTGCGCTGGCAATCACAGTGGTGCTCGGCTACGGGCTCGCGGAGCCCGTGGTCGGTTTCCTGATCAAGTCCGAGCCCGGCGACCAGGCTGCTCCCGGCGCCATCGCGCTGGTTCGCTACCTGCCACTGAGCGCCCTGGCGCTCAGCCCGTTCCTCGTGCTGCGACCGGTGTTCGAGGCAGCGAACGAACCCGCACGAGGCGTGTGGGTTTCCCTGCTGCGCTACCTTGCTCTTTCGATCCCGCTGGTGTTGCTGGCGCGCTACGCGGCACCGCGACTCGGGCTCGGGTTGCTCGAGGCGCTGATCCTGGCCATGATCTGCGCCGCGACTCTGGCAGCCGCCATCACCGCGTGGCTCGCCGCGAAGACGGTGCGAACAGCCGCGGCGGCACATGCCAGACGAGACAACCCGTCTTATCCAGCGCCGACCAATCCGTGATCTGGAAATCCACGCGGGCAAGACAAGCGGTCGGAAAGGCGAGCCGTACCCCACCGGTAACGCTCGCCACAACCGCGGAACTCGTCGGCTCGTGCCCCACCACCATC
>CAYSWE010000271.1:0-4301 GCA_964434515.1 uncultured Phycisphaerales bacterium
CGAGGCGGAGTACGAGTGGTGCATCGAGCAAGCGCTGCACTTTCCCGATGGCCAACCGCTCAACATGATTCTCGACGATGGTGGCGACCTGACGGCCATCATCCATGAGCGCTATCCGGAGCTGCTCGAGGGCATTCACGGTTTGTCCGAGGAAACCACGACCGGCGTGCATCGGCTCTACCAAATGCTCGAGAGCGGCGAACTCAAGGTGCCGGCTTTCAACGTCAACGACTCGGTAACCAAGAGCAAGTTCGACAATCTCTACGGATGCCGTGAGTCGCTCGCCGACGGGATCAAGCGCGCAACCGACATCATGGTTGCCGGCAAGGTCGTCGTCGTCGCTGGCTACGGTGACGTCGGCAAGGGCTGCGCCCAGTCGATGCGCGGTTTCGGCGCGCGGGTGCTCATCACGGAGATCGATCCGATCTGCGCGCTGCAGGCGGCGATGGAGGGGTTCGAGGTCGTGACGATGGAAGACGCCGCGCCCCAGGGCGACATCTTCGTCACTACGACGGGCTGCCGCGACGTGATCTGCGGCGTCCACATGGACAAGATGAAGGACGAGGCGATCGTCTGCAACATCGGCCACTTCGACCTCGAGATCGAGGTGGCGTATCTCGAGGGCCGCAACGACATCGTCAAGCAGGAGATCAAGCCGCAGGTCGACCGCTACACCTGGCCCGATGGCCACAGCGTGTTGGTGCTGGCCGAGGGCCGGTTGGTCAACCTTGGCTGCGCGACCGGCCACCCGTCGTTCGTCATGAGCAACTCGTTCACGAACCAGGTGCTGGCGCAGATGGAGCTGTTCCAGAAGCAGGGCCACTACAAGATCGGTGTCTACACGCTGCCGAAGGCGCTCGACGAGGAAGTGGCTCGCCTCCATCTCGAGAAGCTCGGCGTTCGACTCACCAAGCTGAGTCCGGACCAAGCCAGTTACCTCGGGATCCCGGTCGAGGGACCCTACAAGCCCGAGCACTATCGCTACTGAGCCACGCGGTCCGGGCTGGCCGCCGTTCGGCAAAGCGGTTACGCTGGGTGGGTTCCACAACCTAGGGCGGCAGCTTGCCCACGCCGGCCACGGAGATACCTCCCGTTATGAAGCGCAATGCTGGTTTTACGCTCGTCGAACTCCTCGTGGTGATCGGCATCCTCAGCATGCTGTTCGTCGTGCTGCTCAACACCATCCTCTCGGGGCAGCAGGCCGCAAACGAGTTCGCATGTAAGGCCAACCTCAAGTCGCTTGCGGATCGGATCACGGCCTACAAGGCAAGCAAGGGGCACTACCCCCCCAATGGTGGCGTCAAGTTTCTCTGGCGGCTATGGCGCTTTGGCGAGCAGACCACCGCCAAGAGGGATATGTTTTTCTGCCCGGAAGTGCGCCAACGCGATCTCCGAGAGGAAACGACCTCGATCCCGATCCAGGAGCTTTGGCGGGACGCGTCCGAGTTCACGTCGGCTTCGACCGATTACGCTGTCCGGGCGGCCAAGTATCGCAAGAGCATGACGTCGGGAAACGCGGCGCTGATCGCCGACGACAACGAGGGCGGTTCGAACCACCAGACCGGCGCGATCAACGTGCTCTACGGTGACTTGAGCCTCAAGACCTTCGCCAAGGATGACCTCGAGGAGCAGGGGATCTGGCCGGCCGACGCCGACGAGGACTTCTATATCCTTGTCGGACCGGAGTCCCCGATCAAAGACTTGCAGAAGCTGCAGATCGATTGAGCTAAGGTACGCGCCGCGATCGCGGCGTCTCCAGTCCGCAGCGTTTCCCGTCCGCGGCGTTCCAGTCCTCAACCCCAAACATCCAACATGATGCGAAGACTTTCTCCCATTCTGCTCTCGACCGCGATGGCCAGCCTCTGCTTTGCGCCGATGATCGGCGCGCAAGACGACAGCGTCGAGGGCCGGCGCTGGTTCATCGATGTCCAGTACAGCAAGCTCAAGCCGATCTCGATCGCGGCCAAGGGCGGTGGGCCGCGGCGGGTCTTCTGGTATGTGACGCTCAAGCTGACCAACAAGACAGGCAAGGCGCGCACCCTGGATCTGTCTGCGCGTGCGCTCACGCCGCAGGTCAAGCGGGCGCCGATCGCCATGCCCGGCCTCTATCCCGAGGTCACGTCGGCGATCGCCAAGAAGGAGCGCAAAAAGAAGTTGGTCAACATCTTTCTGGCCTCGGGCGAACTGGCCGATGGCGCGAGCAAGGAGATCGTCATCCTCTTCCCCAAGTTGAGTCGATTGGCCAATCGGATTGACGTTCGGGTTTCCGGCCTGACGAACACGCTCTACCGCGCTGGCAAGACGGTGTGGCGCGAAGACACAGAGCTCTCCATCAAGTTCCACCGCATTGGCGATGAGTATGATGTGACGCGCAACCAAGTGCGCGACATGGGCAAGAGCTGGATGACCGTCAGCCGCAAGAAGGTACGCGGCTAGAAGCGCAGTTCGGCGAACAAGAACGCGACGCGTGCGTCGTAGTCGTCGTCGGGGCCCTGACGTTTTTCGGCGAAGTTGATGAAACTCAGCCTCAAGCCGAGACGCAGCGCCTCGGTTACGTCGAGCCCAACTTCTTGTTCCAGTCGGAACAGCGTCGAGTCGAGCGTGCCGTCCGTCGTCTGGAAGCCGATCGAGGTGTCGGATTCGAGGGCCGCTGCCACGGGCGTGGTGAGTGCCAGGTCGAGCAGCACCGAGTCGCCGCGGAAGCGCACGAGCGTCGGGACTGGCGAGGTCGAGGGTGCGAAGTAGAACGTCGTCAACGTCTCCGAGCGGATCCGTGCAAACGCCGCCGATGCGGTCAACGTAGCGTCTTTCCACGGCGGCAGGCTCAGCGAAGCGCCGTAGGTCTGCGAGTCGCGCACGGTCGACGACACGTCGTTCTCGCCGCGCCGCCACTTGGCGAACAGCTCGAGTGCTCCTTGGCCGTCGGCCAGAGCGCGCCGCGCCTTGATTGCCAGGCGTTGCCCCATCTCTGGCTGCGTCTCGGTCGGCGTGCGGCTTCCAGTCGTGGCGAGTTGCCACTCGACGCGGAGGCTATGCAGTTCGTCGGGCTGCCAGCTGGCGGTGATGTCCGGGCCATGCGTACGCACGCGGCCCGCACGAAAGTCGTTGTCGGCCGGTTCGAAATCGGGCACCTGGAGATACTGTTCGCGGTAGGCATAGCCAAGCTCGACGTCGAACGTCGCGAAGCTCTGCGCCAGGGCGAGGTGCGCTGCGTGGTCGCGGATCCGCGTCAGCAGATCCAGGCGGTCGGCGTCCGTGGAGGAGAGACCGCCGCGCACCGTGACGCGATCGAGGTTCATCCGGACATGATCGCGCACGTCGATGTACTCGACTTCGAGCCGAACCTGGCCGCCGTCCCAGACCGGGCGGGACGCTTCCGCGGTGAGTGCGATGTGCCGTCTTGCACCGTTACCGACGCCCGCCGTGGTCGTGGTAAACGCCGAGGTGTCGAAGCCAGTGAACGTGCCCTGCTCGACGAAGCGCAGGTCGCGGTCGGCGCCGAACAGCGTCACACGCAGCAGGGCATCGTCCTCGTCACCCGTGGCGAACTGCACGCGAGCGCTGGGACCGCGCTCGGAGACGCGGCCGGTCGAGGTCTCGGTCTCGCGGAAGCCTGGGTTGACGGGACTGGGTCGGTTGTAGTCGACGGAGTCCCTGGTCCGCCCGTCTTCGTAGCCGAGTTCGAGGCTCAGCGTTGTGCTCGCATCGAGGCGCTGTTCCCAGGCAAGCTCGAAGCTGTCGCGCCGCAGTCCGCGATCGGTGGGCACGACCGTTGCTGGGATCAGCGGCGTTTGATTCGCGTTGCCGATGCGCGAGCCCACGGTGGTTCCATTGAGTTCCATTCGCTCGAATCGGAACTCGAAACGGGTAGCGCCATCTGGTGTCGCAAACCAGGCGCCGGCGGAGGTCCACTCGCGTGTGTTGCTCAGCGTATGGTAGTCGCCCTCGGCGTCGTAGACGTAGAGGTTGCGTCGAAAGCCGGCCGAGGCACCGAGCGTCTTCGACAGGCCGCGGCCGGTCTTGGCGCGCGCCGAGAACTCGCGGTCTTCGAGCCCGTGGAGCTCGGTTTCGAACAACGAACTTCCGCCACGCGTGCCGCGCAGTTCCACGGCCGAGAGGCGGGGGCCCGGATCGAGCCCAAAGTCATGATCGAACGCGCGTCGATCCTTGGAGACGTCGACGAAGCGCCAGCCGGCTCGCACCAGTCCCTCGAACTCGATTGCAGGCAGCGTGTCGCGCGCGTCGTCGAGCTTTGGGACGGCAACCGCGCGGCGCAGTTGCTGCCGGCTTTGTTGCTGGCG
>CAYSWE010000271.1:4311-6746 GCA_964434515.1 uncultured Phycisphaerales bacterium
TCACGCTTGGTCGGATGCGCGGCGAGCCGTGCCTCGCGCGTGTCGAAGGCGCGCGCTCTGTGGCAGCGGGCACAGCTTTGCGCGATCTTCCCCGCGCGCTTGCTGCGATCGGTGGGCGTCGCCTGGTGCGCCATACCCTGGTCGTGACAGTCGAGACAACCGCCTTCTCGTTGACCCAACTTGGCATGGACGCTGCGGCGAAGGCTAACGACGCTGCCCGGGTGGCAGAGAACACAGCTCGGCGCGACGGCCGAGCGTGGCGCGCTCGGCTTCTGCGGGAGCCTGGTCTCTTCAAGACCGAGGAAGGCCATCAGCGGTACCGCTGCGGCGAGGGAGATCGACCAGTGCATGGAGGTGGACTACCGGAAGAAGAAGCGATGGCGGTTGCTGCCGTGGATCTGCGTGTGGCAATCGAGGCAGTTGCGGAAACGCGAACCCGTGCTCTGGTCGTGGAACGGTGGGAGGTCTGCGTGGCAGCTCAGGCAGTTGTCGCGGACGCGGCGTTTGTCGAGCAGCTTGCGGTTCGGCGAACCGTGCGGCATGTGACATGCGAGGCAGCCCTCGCCCTTGTCGGCGTGATGCGGGAACACAAAGGGGCCGCGGTATTCCTTGTGGCAGCCGACGCATCGCCGCGACATCTTGCGGCGCGCGCCGGGCCCAGGCCGGATCGGGCGGTGCGGATCGTGGCACGACGCGCACGAGAACTCCGCTTCGCCGACGGGGTGTCGGTTGGCGTGCCGGAAGCTGAGCGCGACGGCCGCGTGGCATGTCGCGCAGTTGCGATGCGCGTCGCGCTGAACCGCGCGAGCCGTGCGCCGGGTCGCCGGACTATGGCAGGAGAGGCAGCCCAGTCTGGCCCGCGCGTGCACGCCGAGGCTATAGCCGCACACCGCGCGATTGTTCCCGTGGCAGGTGTTGCAAGTCTGCGCCTGCTGCGACGGTTCTGCGTGTTTCATTGAAACGACGAGCGCTTTCGCGCCACCGGTGGCCGCGTGCTTGCCACCGCCGGCGTGGCAGGCGATGCAGCCTTGGCCGCCAGGTGCGACGAGCGAGGCGTGGATGCTCTTGTGCACGACGTCATAGGCGGGCGCGTGGCATTGCGCGCAGGTGCTGGCATCGACCGTGCCGTCGAGCGAACGATCGACCGCAGATGCGGTGCGCGCCGCGGCCGGCCGAGACGCTGGGCGGGCGCGGCGATGGGGCGACGCCACGGCGGCGAGCGAGGTTTCGGCAAGCGTAGGATCGCCGTCTTCGTGCACGCGATGGCAGGTCGTGCAGGTCAGTGCACCGCCGCGTGGTGCGCCGATCAGCGGAGCCGTCCCGCGGGTCCAGTGAAACCGAACCGGGTCGACCGTCGGATGGCATTGCCGGCAGGTTGCGATCCCGTCCGCAGCCAGATCCGGTCGCGTGATGAGCCGCGCCAGCCCGTTGCTCGCGACGTGCGCCGAGCCGGGACCATGGCACGCTTCACACGCTTCGCTCGCGTGCCAGGTCTTGTGGTTGGGGAGCGACTTGCGCACGAAGAGTTCGGGATGGGTTCCCGTGCGCAGGGAATAGGACTTGTCGGCGTGACACGTTGCGCACCGAGTCAGGCCGACGGCGTGAGGCGGCCCCGCCTTGGCCGGCGCGTCTCGGTTCGTTCGCATCTGGGAGCGCTGCCTGAAGACCCGACGGTCCCCGGCTCCGGGGATGTCGGCGCGTGCCTGGTGCACCTTGTGGCAGTCCGTGCAGCGCTTGCCGGCGGTCAGAAGCTCTGCGAGCGGACCGCCGTGCTCGGCGAGTTGGTCGGCGTGGCACTGAGCGCAGAGCCGGCGCTGCGCCGCGACCGGCAACCGAGCTGGCATCGTGATCTGTGCAGCCTCATTCTCGTCGGCGTGCAGCGCCCCAGGCCCATGGCATGTCTCGCAGGCGTGCAGGAGCTTGGAGCCGGGAACCCGCGCGTGGACGCCCTTGCCAATGGCCTCGGCCTCGTCCTCGTGGCAGTCCGCGCAGGTTGCGGCGTCGTCAACGAACTTGCCTTTGCGCTCGAATGGCGCGGTTCCGTCCTGCGGGTCCTGTGCCCCAGTCGCGGAGGAGTACCCGCCGAGCAACGGGATCAACGTGACGCAGCACGCGAGGAGAGCGAGGCGGGTGGCGACAATCATGGACCAGCCATCAAAGCGGCAGAAGCAAGCGACTGCAACTCAGAGTGCCGTCCATAATCGGTACGCGTTGCCGTCGAGAATCTGGATCATGCGGTGGATCGTGTCTGGCGAAGCGTCCACGCGGTAGAAGATCAGGTAGGCGTGGAGCCCTCGCACCATCCAAGACCGTATGCCCTGCGCGGGGGGAGAACGGGACTCGCGCAGGCGAACTGCACCGGGAGGCTCGAACAGGAACTGAGCAGAAACGTAACCGCGTCGAGCGATCGTTTGGCCGCGGTTCCTTCTGTTTCG
>CAYSWE010000272.1:0-2476 GCA_964434515.1 uncultured Phycisphaerales bacterium
GATCCGCGGCCCTCGGACGCCCCTGGCGGCGCCCGATGACTCCCGGATCAGGCCGAAGCCGGAGCGGCAAGTGCTCACAAGCACCGTTCGCCACGACCGTGTATCATCGCCAGCTGACGATCGATCGCAGTCTCCCGCCGGAGGTTCCTCATGCATATTCGCACGCTATGCCATCTTCTCGCCGCCTGCACCTGCGTCGCCGTCGGACAGGCGAGCGCGCAAATCACACCTTGGGTAGCCCATTGGCGGCTCGACGAAACGACGGGCACTACGGCACGCGATTCCTCTCCCCAGCTCAACCACGGCACGCTCAAGAATTTCACCGGCACACCGTGGGGCGCGGGTAAGCGCCGCAACGCCCTGACGTTCGACGGAGTCGATGACTACGTCGAGGTCAAGGTTCGCCGCGGCCTGCCGATCTACGATGGCAAGGGCTCAGCGTACTCGGTGGCGTTCTGGGTCAAAGCGCCGGCACAGAACGACAAACGTGTCTACTCCGAAGGCAACGGTCAGTCGGCAACCAACAGTGGCGCGCTGTTCACAATCGGCTCGGGCCGGTCCAGCAACGGCACGACTGGGAAACTGCAGATCTACATCCGCGACGACAAGAAGAACGGCGAACTCAACTGGCAGTCGAACACGACCGTATTCGACGACAAGTGGCATCACGTGGCCTGGGTCGACGCCGCCGGGAAGGGCGCACTGTACATCGACGGAGTCAAGGACACGCGGAACTGGGACTACACGACTACCGGCAAGTCGCCGACATCGCCGACCTACGGGACGTTCACAATGGACAAGGTCTCGCTCGGAGCCGTCCTGCGGCGCAACGCCGTGGCGTTCCTCAAGGGGACCTTGGACGACGTGCGCGTCTACCGCTTCGCGCTCTCCGCCGCCGATGTGAAACGCGTGATGCAGACCGTCGCGCACCCGCAGTGCTCGGCGAGCATCGGCAAGTACGGCTACGGCTGCGGCACCGGTCCACTGGACATCCGCGGCACCGGGAGCGCGCAGTTCGGCAAGACTCTCAATCTGCAGCTCACCAAGGGGCGCCCGGGCGCGATCGCGCTCCTGCTGATGAGCTTCGGCCCCGCCGGCACCGTGGACTTGACAGCGGCTGGCTTCCAGGGCTGCCGGCTCTACCCGTCGTTGACGTTCTTGCAAACCTTTGGCATCGGTATCATCAACAGCCAAGGCGCTTCCGCCACTCAGAGGCTCCCGATACCGAACCTCACGGGCCTGGCGTGCCAGCGCTTGACGTTCCAAGGCATGACACTCGGGGGTACCCCGGTGACGGCCGACTTCAGCGGCGCGAGCCTCGCACAACTCGGAAAGTAGCGCGGACGGGAGCGAGCCTCGCCCCACCATTCGCCCTACTCGATCGGTAACTCGAAGCAGGCGGCCTCTGCATCCGTTCGGACCAACAGATAGCGGCCGGCCAGCGCCGGGGGATTCCACGTCTTGCCGTCGAATACACGGAATCGCGTCAACTCGCGATGCTCGTCGGGACCCGGATCGACCAAGACGACTTCCCCCGTTTCGGTCGTGACCAGGAGCAGCTTTCCCACGAGGATCACCTGGCCATGGCCGTAGCGCCCGCGCTTCCAGCGGCGCCGCCCCGTGGCGAGGTCGATGCACGTGAGCATGCCATCGTCAAGCCCATAGACGAAGCCAGCGTGCGTTACGACGTTCGCGAACTTCGCTTTGAGACGTCGCGAACGCCAGAGCGTCTCAACGGCAAACGCAGCACCACCGGCATGTGACAACCGCAGCAGGTGAGCGCCCGTTCCGTAGCCGCTCGAAACCAGCACGCGGTCGCCACCGATCGCGACCGGCATGCACACGTGTGGATGCCCCGCCTTCCACGGGTAGCTCCAGAGTTCCCTGCCATCTTCGACAGCGTGCGCCGAAACGTTCTCACTGTTGAACCACAGGATCTGGGAGACGTCGAGCAACACCGCGTGCACGGGCGAACTCCAGTGCGCTCGTTCATCGCCCGCCGACCAGACGCGCTTGCCGGTGCGCTTGTCGTACGCGACGAGCGACTTGCCCCCGGGCCCGCCGGCACCGACGATGACGCGGTCACCGAGAATGAGAGGCGAGCCGGCGACCCCCCAGTCCGGCAGGCTGGCTTCGTTATCGGTGAGGATCTGCTTCGACCAGACCAGCTTCCCATTCGCGAGCTGGATGCAACTGAGGACGCCAGTCGCGCCCTGCGTGTAGACCAACGCGCCATCGATGGTCGGGGTCGCGCGCGGCCCGAGGCCCCCGAGGGCGGTAGAGTAGCGCGCCTTCGTCTTCTGCCGCCAGAGCATGCCGCCCGTGCCGAGGTCGTAGCACACGACGCACTCCTCGTCGCCGCGCTGCTCCTGCGTGACGGCGCTGCGCCCCGCCACCGCGAAGCCTGACCAAGCTGCGCCAACCTCGCGACGCCAGAGTTCGTCAGGTGGCTCGGCGTGCCAGTCGCGCGCCAGCG
>CAYSWE010000272.1:2486-6743 GCA_964434515.1 uncultured Phycisphaerales bacterium
CAACTTGCCGTCACGGTTCGGCCCGAAAAACTGCGCGTAGTCAGCCGCACCGGGGAGCGGCTCGCGTGCGACTGGCACGGCCACGCCTTCGCGCCTCGGCGCGGCCGCGGCGCTCCAACGCCATTGGAAAATCGGCACGAGGTCGCCCGTGACCCCAACGATACGAACCACGGCTGCACTCACCGCGACGACCAAGACAGCCGGCACGCCAACGCCAAGGCGCACCCGTCCGGGAAGGCGAGAGAAGGCGAACAGCCAGCCGAGCGCGAGCAGGAAGGCGAGCCCGACGACGATCGCCGTGAGCAAGAACACGGCCTGCCGATCGGCGTCGCGGGTCCAACGCACGTAGACGATCGCCAGGACCGCCAGCGCGAGGATCGACCAGAGCGGCCACCACCGCGGGCTGCGCTGATTGTTCGGCATGATCGCATGAGTAGAGGTTCGTCCGCGCCACGTCAACCACACCGCTCCGGCAAGTGATTCTGCCCCGAGCGCAAGCCGTAGCGCCGCGACCGAGGCGCCTCAACCAAGCGCGGTCGCCAACACCGCCGCCAAGCGTTGCGCGGCTGGCGGGTGCCGACGAAACCAAAGCTCCGGCTCGATGAGTTCGAGTTCCATCACGAGCGGACCACCGTCGGGACCAGACACCAGATCGACGCGGCCGTAGAGCGGCATCGGCCGACGAAGCGCTATGGCATTCTGCGCGAGCGACAACTCCTGCGGCGTCGCCGTGTGGTCGTGCAGCGTGCCGCCGTGGTCGTCCTGGACGCGAAACTCGCCAGGGCGAGCCCGCTTACGGAGCGCGTGCGTGGGCTCACCGTCGATCATCACGATCGTCACTTCGCCGCGATCGACGATTGCGGGTAGGAAGGGCTGAACCATCATCGCCTCGTCGGCCAACAGCCGCGCTAGCGTCGCCTCGTGTTCGTCGCGGTCCGCAGCAGTGACGCGATACGTGTGCCGGCCCGATCCAGAGATGACCGGCTTCAACACGACGCTCTTCCAGCCGCGAGCCAACGTGATCTCGGCGAGCGTCCGCCGGCTCCCGCGCTCGAGGACCTCCGTGGGCACCGTCGGAATCCCCGCGTCGGCGAGTTCCAGCAGATAGCGCTTGTCCATGTTCCACCGGAGCGTGCCCGGCTCGTTGAAGAGAGACGTCGCCCGGCTGACCCGCTCGATCCAAGCGCGAAACTCCTCAGGTCGCTCGGAGTAGTGCCATGTCGTGCGCACGACGGCGGCACGAAACCCCGACCAGTCGACGTCCGGCCGCGCCCAATCGACTCGCCGCACGGAGAGGCCACGCGCGGCCAAAGCCTGCGTAAGGATCCGATCCTCCTCGAGCACGTTCGCCACATACGGATCCATCTCGGCCGGCGCCTCCAGGGCAGCCTCCGTCACGAGTGCGATGTCGGTCATGGGCAGGGTTGTACCAAGTCGAGAGCGAGAAACATGAACTTACACGTTTCGATCCTGACCCTGCTGTACGGCGCGCACGCCGCAACTACCTGGCTGCCGGCACGTCACCCCGTCGTTGGCCGTTCACGAACACGCCGGCCGCAGCGATGCGAACCTTGTCGCCGGACTTCACCACACCAAACTTGCGTGGGCCGATGCGCAACCGACCATCCTCAACGCCGAAGGTGTAGCCGTTGATCGTGCAACTCGACGACTCCTGACGACGGTTTTCACCATCGACGGTCGTCACACCGCGGTGTGTCTCTTGATGGTAGTGCACCGACTGCTCGATCTTGATCTCGATGCCGTGTTCGAGCACCGTCGCCTCGACCGGCGCGTCGATGACGACATGCGTCTTGGTACTCGAGGATCGGCTCGCCTGATGAGGGTTGCAACTCGCCGTGACCGCCACGATCGCGATCGCCACGAAACAGACGCCGATGCGACAATGGGCTGCGGATAGGGCCATAGCAGTGGGATCCTAAGCCGGACCGCCCTTCCGAATCAAGCGCGATGCCGACCGCATCCGCGCTCTGTGCGTGGGTGACGAACGAGCAACACGATCCGAAGACCCGAGCCAGCCGACCCGCCCCAGGGCACGAACTCTTGCAGTGACCGCTCCGGCAGGCGATCCTCCCATTGTGCGTGATTCCTTGGATCCTCAGACCTGTGCCGAACTCGAGCGACGCATCCGTGCGGCAGGCGTGCGCGTCGAGCAGCGTCTCGAGCTCGTCCGACTGCTGGCCGATCGGCGTGGACCGGCGCTCCTGGCCGAACGCCAGGAAGAGCTGCTCACGGCGGTGCGCGATTGCGCGCTCGAACTGCGCAACGAGGTGTTCGGGTGATGCGTCCGACGCGCATCGACATCGACAACTTCCGCGGGATCGGACACGCGGAGGTTTCGCTCGACCTACCAATCACGGTCATCGTCGGAGCGAATGCCAGCGGAAAGAGTTCCATCCTCAACGCGATGGAGTGGTGTTGGTTCGGCCAAGAAACCGAGAAGCGCGCCAGCGGCATCGCCGAGCGTGGCGATTGGCAGGCACATTACCGTGCCGCGGGCGACGCGCCGACCCGGGTGGGCGTCTCGCTCTCGGGCGACCGCGGTGCCGGCAAGAGCTGGACGCTCGTCCGCACACGCACGCCGGGAATCCGCACGGACGACTTCGTCGTGACGACGGCGACCGGCGAGCTCCTTCCGGATGCGGAGCGAGCGCTGCGGGACCTCGACTTGCCGTCGTTCACGACCTGGAAGCGTGCGTTCTGTCAACATCAGGAGATCGCGCGCCTGCGACTCACCGACACGCAAACACGCACCAAGCTGCTCGCAAATCTACTCGGCCTCGACGCGTGGAACGTGCTACGGGAACGCACGAGGTTGGTCCGCGCACGGACCATGATCACCAAACTCGACGACGGGCTCGACCGCTTCGATCGAGACTTGCGCATGCGGCTCGAGCAGCCCGGTGACGACGCCGCGGCGGCGGAGGCACGACTCGCAAGCCTTGGCATCGATCCAGCCCGGCTGTCCTCGGCGCTGGCCGTCGAGATCGCTAGCGGCATGCTGCGTCGCGCCTCCGAGCTCGCGGAGCTAGCCGGAATCGAAGTCGCGCTACCGGCATGCACCAGCGATGCCGACATCCCCGACGTCGGTCGATGGGCGCTGCGCTGGCCGGCGGAGCTGCGCGAAAACGCCCGCCTGCTGGAGCGCCTCACGGAGATCCAAAAGCAGCTCGGTCGCCTCAACGCGGAGGTCGAACACCTGCGCCCGCTCGAGCGTCGTTGGCGCGAGGCCCGCGACGCCGTCGTTCGACACGAGAGCGAGCGCGGCGACCTTGCCACGCAAGAACGGCTACTCGCCGACGCCGAGACCAAGCTCGAAGCCGCGGAACTCGAGTTGCGGCGCGAAGACCGGATGCGCGCCATCCTCGAGGATGCACGCGAGGTCCTCGCTAACCAAACCCACGTGGGCCGGCCCCCCATCGAGTGCCCAGTCTGCGGCCAGGCCGCGCCCGACGTGATCGCCCGGATCGACCACGAACTTGCCGAGAACACGCATTCGCGGCGCAACGACGCGCTCGAGCGCCGCGATGCGTGCATCCAACGCCGCAAGCGATTGACCGAATTTGTCGTCGAGCTACGCAGACTCGCCGAGCAAGAGACAGCCATGCGCGCCCGCCTCGAAGCCGCCCGACAGGACCTGTCCGGCGAACTCGAGGACGCTGGTCCTCTCGACACCAAGGACTTGTTTGCCCAGGCACGGAAGACGGCAGAGCGCCTGGAGAAGTTGGCTCATCGCTTCGAGCGCGCGGTCGCCAAGGTCGACGAGAACCTCGAAGCCCACCGCACCGACACCGACCGCCTGCGCGAGTTGGTGCGCTGGCGCGTGGCGACCAAGCGCGTCGAGCGCCGGATGGACCCGACCGCAGCGCCAGCTTGGCGAGCCATGCAGGCCGCGCTCGACAACGCCGCGGGCTTCGCCGTCGACGTCGAAAAGTTGGCCGAGCTTGCCCGCGAACTGCAGAGTGAACAGTCCTCACGACGCGAGCGCGAAGTGAACCAAGCGTTCGGCGCCTACGTCGCACTCATCACGCAAGAGGAGCTGGCAGAAGACCTGCGCGTGCAGGCCTTCCGCACGGCGAAGACGCTGACCTACGACATCGTCAATGCCCACGAGGAGCGTGCCCTCGCGACGCTCAACCAGGCCTCGATCCACGCGCTCTCGTTCGCACTGTTGTTCGCGCAGGCCGAGGCGCGCGCCGCTGCCGGACAGCCGGCATGGGTCCTCCTCGACGATCCGAC
>CAYSWE010000273.1:0-6729 GCA_964434515.1 uncultured Phycisphaerales bacterium
TAATCCAACCGCTTGCCCTTGGTCTGACTGTTGGGAAAGTAGGCCGAAGTAACGAGCACGTCGCCGAAACGCGCCGACACGACGCGGCCCTCGGAATCGAACTCCTCGTCGCCAAGCCCCAGAACCCACTCGTCCGGCTCGAAGCGACTCCAGATCGACACGCCGGAGTAGCCCTTCTTGACGGCGGACTGGTAGCGCTTGAACCAGCCGGGAGCATCGCGCAGCTCCCCCGGGAGTTGGTCCTCGTGCGCTTTCGTTTCCTGTAGCAGAACGACGTCGGGGTCAAACTGATCGAGCCAATCGAGGAACCCCTTCTTGGCGACCGCGCGCAGACCGTTGACATTCCATGAAGCTAACCGCATCGACGCATGTTGGCGCGACCGACGGCCTCATGCCAGAAGCGCGCTCACTTCTGCTTGTTGAGGCCCCAATCGTAGTCGAGAAACTCAACGGGCTGGTCCAGATAGGCCTTGGCGGCGTCGGGGGCAAACTGTCGCAGGAAGTTGACCACACCGCCTGCGCCGCCAAAGTCGCCCTTATACCAGTCGAGCAGTTTCGACACAGCGAGCTTGCCGCCGCGAATCTGCAGCCCTTGTGGACTGGCGAAATAGCCCTTCGTCGCTGCGGTCAGGTCGGCATCCAGAGTCTCGACTTTCCAGGGTCGATCGAGGAGCGGCGGGCACGAGATCGACGCGCAGTTGACCGCAAAGTGAATGCGCGGATCACCCAGGTCCCGACCGAGCTTCTCGAGTTCGTTGAGGCTCAGGATCTTGCCGCTGACGATGACCTCCTTCTCGCCGAAGAAGTCCTTACCCAACGCACTCTTGACTGCCGTGACACCAGCGAGGTCGTGCCCATTCTTGCCGCGACCGCGGACATACTTGAGCACGAGGCTCATGGTCGCGGCGTTGTAGGCATTGACGTAGAAGGCGAGCTTCTCGCGGTCGGTTGCCTTCGTGACGTCGGCCTGCATCACCTTGGCGAGATAAGCGTCGATCACGGCCCGGTCCTTGGCCACGAGCGCATAGTCCACGCGCCCGTTCTTGACGACGCGCGCAAGCAGCTTGCCGTAGTCACCTGTGCTCGGGATCGCACCGGTCGGTTTTCCCATGGCCGGCATCTTGACCGCACCTCCCGGGACAGGCTGCGTCGCCGCAGCGCCAGTGGAGTGGCTGGGACCGGAGGTCGGGCGCGAAGTCGCCGCACCGGATCCTTGCCCGCCGAGGTTTCCGTCTGCATGGTCGATGCAGGCCGACGGCAGCGCGCACAAACAGACACTCAAGAACAAGAGGTAGCTACGGTGCATCGGAGCACTCCAACGTTGCAGAAGCCAAGTGAGACGCGGCATGCTACTCGAACGCCGCCCTGCGGTTCCTCATCTCGCGACACGGAGAACACGGCTGCCCACGATGACTACACTCGACCCTCGCCTTGAAGGCCTCGCGCGGCTCGTCCGCATCGTCGACCGCCTGCGCGCCCCCGACGGATGCCCGTGGGATCGCAAGCAAACCCTTGCATCCATGGCGCCGCATGTCCTCGAGGAGGCTTATGAGGTGGTCGACGCGCTACAGACCGACCCTTCGCACGCCGTAGAAGAAGTCGGCGATCTACTGATGAACCTTGTGCTGCTCGGGCGCATCGGCCAGGACGAGGAGCGCTTCTCGTTGGCCGACATCGCACAGGGCGTCAGCGACAAGCTGATCCGCCGCCACCCACACGTCTTCGGCGACGCCCAGGCGGACGACGCAGCTGGCGCGCTCGCACAGTGGGAAGCTGTCAAACAAGAGGAGCGGGATGCCGGCGAGGAACGCGACCGGTCCCGCCTCTCCGGCGTCCCACGCAACCTTCCCGCACTGCTGCGTGCCTATCGGGTCGGTCAAAAGGCCTCCCAGGCCGGATTTGAATGGCCCGACCTGGCTGGCCCCATCGCCAAGGTGCACGAGGAACTGGGCGAGCTGGAGCGGGAGCTGGAACCAGCATCCCCAGATGCAAGTCGGGTGCGAGCGGAGCTCGGCGATTTGCTGTTCGCGGTGGTCAACGTGGCGCGCCACGTCGGAGTCGAGCCAGAGATGAGCCTGCGCGAGACCATCGACCGCTTTTCCAGTCGGTTCCGGGCGATCGAGGCCGAACTCGGCGATCGCTTCGCCGACGCGTCACTCGAAGAGATGGAAGCAGCCTGGGAACGCGCCAAGCGTCGGGATTCCGACGGTTTTCCGACGGTTCTCTGACGGTCGAGCGCCATCAGGCCGCCGATCCCACCGGAGTCCGGCCCACCGGCAACGATGGGGAGCGACAGATGGAATCGTAACCCTATATTCAATAGAGACTTGTGTCATATTCAAACTTCTCCGTCAGAAATCCGGCGCACATGGCCATTGATGGCACACCACGTGCAGTTTGGGAACGGCACAACGGTGGGACCCGTTGGTGTTTGCTTCGGAAAGCCGGGGTGGGCGCCGGCGGATAGGAAGCCCGGCGCCGTTTCAGGCAACGGTGCCGGGTTTCTACTCTCCCGCCGCGCATGGGAATACTCCTTGAGGGAAACATTGGCAGGGAACGACAGGCCGGCCTCGTTGAGGACGGCCTGTTTCTTTTAATCCCTGCTGGGTCTGCTAGACTCGATCGCACCGACGCCCACCCGCTCCCACCGGCAGCCGAATCCGATGTTGGATCGTTTCCCGATCGCCGCCTGCCGCGGCTCCGCCATTCTGTTCCTTTGGCTCACGGTCCACGCGTTGAGCGCAGGGAGCTTGCGCGCACAGGCTCCGGTCGACGACGAAGCAGACCAACCGCCAAAGGGTTGGCACAAGATCGAAGCGACGACGATCGGTGCCCGATTCTGGGTCCCCGAGTCGTTCACTCAGCTGAAACCTTCACGCTACCGGCCCATCTCGCTCCAGGGAGTCCTCGGCGGAAGTCGAGTGCGCTTGCACCTCAACGTCCTTCGTGGTCAGTTCGAGACCGTGAGCAGGTTCATCGCGACGATGACCGCCGACGCACGCATCGAAGAAGTCGTGGCATTCCGTATCGACAACGAGCCTGCCGCGATCGTCCGCCGCCAGACGAGCAAGAAGCCGCGGCGCCAGATCTACGAGGCCGTCGTGTGCCCGCGTCACCACGCAGTAAGCCTGGAGATCCAGTTGCCGCCGTCTGCAGGAGCGCAAGCCGCCGAGGAGGCCCGGCGTCTGCTGCGCTTCTTCCGGCCGATTGCGAAGCGGGGCTTTACACAAGCAACACCCGCAGCAGCCGCCACGCGAACCAAGGAACTCGAACTCGGGTTCACCGGGAAGCAGCTCCCCAAGGTCACGACGAAGGCGTCGGCGCACTACCGGCTCTATACGACGTCGGCTGTGGACCAGAAGCTGCTCGATTTTCTCGAGGAAGAGTTGGCGCCGCGACTCACTCGCCACCTCGGCGGCGCACAGGGCTGGGTCGGCGAACGACGACTCCCGATCTTTCTGCATCGAACCCGCGATGCCTACGTGCTCGCGGCCCAAAACATTGGCATCCCGCGGGAGCAGGCGCGTTCCATGGCGGGCTATGCGTGGGACCGTTACTACGCAACCTGGTACAAGGATGCGCACGATCCCATCCACATCCACGAAGGCACACACCAGTTCGTGACCGCGATCCTGGGTCTCGACGGCGGGGGGCCCTGGCTCCAGGAAGGCTTGGCAGAGTGGATCGAGGCCGACTATACGCACGCAAACCCAAAGCGGCGCGGCCGGAATCTCCTCAAACGGACCGGCACCGAGTTTCCAACGCTGGCTGCGTTGCTAGCGGCCGAGTCGTTCGAAAACACGCCGGCCGAACTCGGTTCACTCCAAAAGACGGAGATCTATGACATCGCGGCGTCCCTGGTGCAGTTCTTGGCAATCGAACAACACAACGAGTTTCGTGACCTGCTGCTGCAGCTAGGCGTGCTCCCCTCCGGACAACTGCGCTTGACCGAAGCGGCGTTCGTGCGAACGATTGGAATCGACCTCAAGGAACTCGAGTGCAAGTGGAAGACCTGGTTGCGACGAGACACATAGAATCCCATGACCACCGCCGACACGTCGCTCTGGCTCCACGAGCGCCCGAAGATCCGCGGCAACTCGCGACGAGAGGCGCGGCCGCCGGTGCACTGCGATGTTGCGATCATCGGCGGCGGCGTCGCCGGCGTCATGACAGCGTTCCACACGAGTCGGCTCGGACTCTCCGTAGCTGTGCTCGAACGAACCCAAATCGCAGCCAGGGCCAGCGGACGCAACGACGGCCAAGTGCTACTCGGACTCGGCGAACACCTGAACCGCATCGTCGGCCAATGGGGTGAGCGGCGCGGCCTCGAGCTGTGGCGTTTCCTCGACGAAAACCAGCGCGCACTGACGCAGCTGATCCGCGACGAAGACCTGCCGTGCGACTTCGTGCAAGAAGGTGGCATCCGTCTATCCGAAACGGCTGCCGAGCAAGCAGAACTCATCGAGAGCGCAAGCCTCATGGAACGCGCCGGGATCTCGCACCGCCTGCATGACCGTGACGAACTCGCGCGCCTGCTGCCGCTCGGCCGCGAGTTTCATGGCGGGCTGTTCCTAGCGCGCGAGGCGATCTTCGATCCCGCAGCCTTCGTCGTGGCTCTCGCCGAGCGCGCGCAAGCTGCTGGCGCAACGCTGATCGAAGACAACGGAGTGCGCGCCGTGCAAGGCAGCGGCGGCGAGTTCGAACTGACGCTCGACGATCACACCACCCTCCGCTGCTCAATCGTCGTACACGCCACGTCCGCGCTCGCGCCAGACCTGGATCGATCGGGCTTCCTGGCCAAAAGCGTGTTTCCGTTCCGTGGCCAGGTCCTCGCGACCAACGAACTCCCCGAAGACATCGCGGCGCGCATGCCGAGGTGGGCGATGTCGTCGAACTTCTGCTACGAGTATTTTCGGATGCACGGAAATCGAATGACGCTCGGCGGCATGCGCTGGAGCGTGAAGGGCGAGGAGACCGGGACGACCGACGACACCAAGCGCAACCCCGAGGTCAGCGCCAAGCTACGAGCCTATCTGGCGCGCCACTTTCCCGACATCGCAGCCCACGGCATCGCTCGCGAATGGACAGGTATCATGGCCGGCACGAGCGACGGCCTGCCGCTGCTCGGCGAACTACCCGGTCGTCCCGGCGAGTATGCGTGCCTCGCGTTCAACGGCTACGGCATGAGCTTCGCCTTCCTCGCCGGCCTCTGCATCGCCGAGATGATCGACTCGGGACGCGCCTCACATCCAACCGCCGTGATGTTCCGGCCGGACCGTTTCTAGCTGCGCGCACCGGCGCCACGGCGCACGAACGCGCCGCGTCAGACCGATCCGCAAGCGCTGACGGCGGCGTGCCATCGGGGGTTACGGGCAGGCACGATCTGCGACGCGGGTCCACGGCCGGCTTGGTCGATGATTCCTTGGGGAATCACGATGATACTCACCGTCCAAGCCCTGTTCTTTCTCGCCTACACACTGGTCGGGGTGCTACTCGCGCTCACGAGTGTCGGCGCCGCCGTAGCTCGGTTTCGCAAGCTGCCTCGCCGTATCGCAGGCATGACCATCCTGACCGGCAGCCTCGTGCCGCCGCTCTTCGCGGCCTGCGCCCTGGGCAGCTTCCCGGGCTTTGGCTATCTGCTCCCGCTCGGTGCACTCCTGCCACTCCTATGCCTGTCGGCCTGCTACGTCGCGGTCGGACACGCACGCAACGCATCCGCGGGGCGCCGGCTGCTGGCCTACGTGGTCATCGCTTGGAACCTACTGCTGGCGTCGGTCTACACGCTGCGCGCACTCCCCGTGCTCTTCCACATCGACATTGGCGATGTCGGCGCGGGCGTGCTGACAAGCTTCGCCCTGCTTCAGCGAAACGTTGGGATGCCGACCGCAGAATCGCTCCCGGTGTTCCTCTATGTCCCGCTCCTGCTGCCGGCGCCACGATCCGAGGTGACGAGCCCGACCATCTCGAGCAGTGCAGGCGCCTTCCTCGCGGCGTTCATGACGGTTCTGTTTGCCGCAGTGACCACCGCAGGGTTTGGCGTGGCCAAGCGGAAGCGGACGATCAAGTCCGGATACGCGCTTGCAGCACGCCCCGACCTGCGCCTGTCGATGACACTCGGCGATGGAACCCTCCGCGCGATCCCACGGACGCCCGAGATGCTGAGCGCTCTGGGTGGCGCGCCGGACTGGAGTGAGCGGATCACACGCGCTCGAATGCTCGGCCTTACCGGAGTCGACGTCATCGTCGACGCCGACGCAGTCAAGAACCCCGCGCGGCTCTCCCGGCTCGATGCAATCACCCGCACAGTCCGCGCGGCCGGTCTCAGACTCAACGTCGTGCTCCAGACTCCGGTGCTCGGTCGCGGAGAGACCAACCAGACCGAGTTCAATCAGCAAATGCAAGAAGCCCAGTGGCTCGTCGCAGAGCGCATCGAACCCGATCTCCTCGTGCTCTTCGCCAAGCCGTTCGGCCGACGCACGGTCACGGCGATCGGCGAGCTGCCGGTGAAGCATTGGTTCCGTGCCATCGAATCGTCGATTCGGGCGCTCAAAGAGGGGCATCCGCGACAGCAGACCGCGGTCAGCCTGACCTCTTCGCATCCGTCGTCCTACGAACTATTCATCCAGTTGAGCGCGGCCGGATCCGGCCTCGACGAGGTCCGGCTGGAGATCGACGGAAGCCACGCCACATCCAAGGCCGCGGCGCGCTCGCTCCTCGATGTCGCTGGCT
>CAYSWE010000274.1:0-6687 GCA_964434515.1 uncultured Phycisphaerales bacterium
TTTGGCAGCCTTGCGTTTGTTGCCACGCTCGGCAACGCTACGAGCCTCGTTCTGCTTGTCGGTCGCGGTGACATCGGACTTGTACCAGCCGCGCAGCAGCTTCTGCAGGCTCTTGATCTTGCTAGGTGACAACACCGGCGAAGGCAGCACCGCTTGTGCTGCCGCGTCGGCCTTGGGCTTGGCTTGTGCAACGAGTCCTTCTGCGAGAAACCCAGACGCCAACAAGAGGCTGGTCGCCACGGTAACGAAGGAACGGGAAGCCGAGAGACGTTCCGTGAGTTTGCCCATCGAAGTAGTTCGTCTTGGGTTCGTGTGGAATAAAAGCAAAGCTGCGAGCGGAGCAACTAGCTGCCAGCGGAGCAACTAGCAAAGACGGTGCCGCGCTGCAGCACGACTAGTCTAACGCTGGCGACGACCGTTCGGAAGGAGCCCGCCGGGGCGGCGCAGCTGCGCAAGCCAGTAGGCCGAGCGCACTCGGGTCGGGTCGCGCGCTACGACCTGCGCAAGCAGCGTCCGCGCGCGTGCGACATCGCCCGGATCGTCCCGCCTGAGGAACAACATGGCGGCGTTTCCACGACAGGTATCGGCGGCACCGACGTCGCCGGGTAAATCGGCACCCTCCTGGAACAGTGCCAACGCCCGAGCGTAGTGCCCCTCGGCCTGATGGAGCAGGCCAAGATCGTTGAGGACCCAGGCCTTGCGTCCCGCGAACCCCAGCACCTTGGTATACGCCGCGTGCGCGTCCGCGTAGCGGCCCACCAAGCGGAGGCCGAGCGCCAGGTTGGCAACGGCCCACGCTGCGCGCGGGTAGATTGCCCGGAGTCGATCGAGTGCCGTGACGCCAAGCGGGTCGCCAGCGCGGCACAGCTGCATTGCATCGCGCCCAAACATCCCGAGCACAAAGCGCCCCAGCGCAGGATCCTTGACGAGCACGCCGAACTGCTCGACGGCGCGCCGAGCATCCTTATGGCGATGGGCGTCCAGCCCGTTCAGCAGATGCAAGACGCGTCTGTGCGCCGGATGCACCTCGCGGAGCGCCCGTTGCAAGCGACCTAGCTGCGCTGCGTCGATCGTCAACAAAGCTCGGATCGCCGGCTCGCTGAGTACAAGTCGCTCGGCTTGCTCCGCCCGAGCCAGCAGCTTCGCGGCATCGTTCAGCCGTCCAGCCTCGAGGGCATCGCGGAGTTTGTCTCGGGCGGGAGCGAGCGCTGCTGCCAGCAGCAGCCCGAGCGCGCTACAGTAGGCGAACACCAGCCCCCTCGACGACGGACCCAACCACCCGGGCGTCTTCTCCAGCACCTTCGAGCGCGCGACGGACGTCACTCTCTCGCTCGGGGTCCACGATCAGCAGGAACCCGAAACCCATATTGAACACCCGGTAGGCCTCCTCGACCGGAACCCTCCCCAGCCGAACGATCAGCTCAAAGATCTCGGGCACGGGAACCGCGTCCTTGTGGATCTCGGCGCCGAGTCCCTGGGGAAGCACGCGTGGAACGTTGTCGAACAGCCCCCCACCGGTGATGTGTGCGCAGGCATGCACGCCCGAATCGGACTCGAGCAGAGGCAGGACAGGCCCGGCGTAGTTGCGGTGCACCGCGAGCAGCGCATCCGCCAACGGCAGCGAAAGCCCTTCCGGCTGCCCACCCACGTCCAGTCCGTGGTCCTCAAACAAGACCTTTCGGGCCAGGGAATAGCCGTTGGTATGCAACCCGTTGGACGGCAGGGAAATGAGCACATCGCCAACGCGCACGCGCGAGCCATCCAGCAGCCGAGCGCGGTCGACCGCGCCAAGGATCGTGCCGACGATTTCGAACTCACCGGCGGGATACATCCCCGGCATCTCGGCCGTCTCCCCCCCCAGCAGCGCGCAGCCGGCCGCCCGGCATGCCGTGGCGATTCCCTCGAGGATGCGGCTCACCGTCGCTGGCTCCATGTGGCCGACTCCGATGTAGTCGAGGAAGAAAAGTGGCCGCGCGCCCTGCACGAGGATGTCGTTGACCGAGTGATTCACGATGCACTCGCCGACACTCTCGTAGCGACCGGCCATGGCAGCGATCCGCACCTTGGTGCCCACGCCGTCGGTCGATGCCACGAGAATCTTCCCCGCCGCGCCCGCCGCATCAAGATCGAAGAGACCACCGAAGAGCCCGATGTCCGAGAGCACCCCAGGGGTAAAGGTCTTCCGAATGGCTTCGCGTGCGGCCTCCACGGAGGCATACTTCGCATCGATGTCGACACCAGCCGCTTTGTAAAGGCTCCCGCTCATTGCATGCAGCCTACCGGGCAGAGCCCGCCAAGGAAACGCTCCTCGAACACAACGCTTCGGTAGCCTACGATCGCCCCCTTTAGGGCAGGTCCTCTGCCGGCAGGCAGGCACACATGAAACGGGTCGCAATTCTGGGAGCCACGGGCTCCGTTGGACGCAGCACGCTGCGCTTGCTCGAGCACCGCAGCGACGCATTCGAGCCGGTTTTGCTCACGGCACATCGGTCCACCGACGCGCTCCTCGAGCTCGCGGCCGCCTTCTCCGTCCAGCACATCAGCTTGGCCGGTTTCACCGGCCGCAGCGAGTGCGAGGCGGCGCTCCCCGCCGGCGTGGACGTGCACTTTGAAGCTGAGGGAATCATCGCTGGACTCGAGGCCAGCGAGCCAGATCTCGTGCTGAACGCAATCACCGGCGCGGCCGGCCTGGCCGCCTCGGCCTGGACACTGACCACGGGCAAGCGCCTGTTGCTCGCCAACAAGGAGTCCCTCGTCGCGGCTGGCCCGCTGCTGCGCCGGCTCGAGCGCGAGCACGGTGGCAAGATTCTGCCAGTCGATAGCGAGCACGCGGCGATCCACCAATGCCTGCGTGGCGAACGCCGGCAGGACCTGCGCCGGATCATCTTGACGGCATCCGGTGGACCGTTCCGCGACCTCGCCCAGGAAGAGTTCGCGGACATCACCATCGACCAGGCCCTTCGGCACCCGACATGGAAGATGGGACCGAGGATCACGATCGGTTCCGCGACGCTCATGAACAAGGCCTTCGAGGTCGTCGAGGCGCACTACCTGTTCGACCTCGCACCCGACGACATCGACGTCGTCGTGCACCGCCAGTCGATCGTTCATTCCATGGTCGAATTCCGAGACGGGTCCGTCCTGGCACAGCTCGGCGTGCCCGACATGCGCGTGCCCATCCTCTACTGCCTCGGTTGGCCCGATCGTCTCGAGTTTGACTTTCAGGGCTTCGATCTGTCGAGGTTCGCAACACTGACCTTCGAACAGGTCGACCGACGGCGGTTTCCGGCGCTCGACCTGGGCTACCGTTGCATACGAGAAGGCGGCGACTCAGGAGCCGTCCTCAACGCCGCCGACGAGGTCGCAACACAGGCATTCCTCGACGGCAAGATCGACTTCGTGTCGATCACGCGAACCGTCGATGAAGTTCTGAGATCCCACGATACAAGACAGCCGGAGTCGGTCGACGACGTGCTGATGACGGACGCCTGGGCGAGGGCAGAGGCAACGAATTGCATAGCGCAACTTTCGCGATGAGTGGGCTGTTCGCCTGGAGCTTCGAGGGGTTCGGCTACACGATGGCCGTCGTCCTCGGCATCTCGTTTCTGATCTTCTTCCATGAACTCGGTCATTTCCTCGCGGCCAAGGCCGCGGGCGTGCGAGTCGAGGCGTTTTCCATCGGCATGGGGCCGCGGCTCATCGGTTGGCGGCGCGGTGACACCGACTATAAGGTCTGCCTGCTGCCCATTGGCGGCTACGTGCGCATGTACGGCGAGATGCCCGGAGAAGGCGATCCGAACGACGACGCGGGCCTGCAAAACAAGTCGGTCGGCTGGCGGTTCCTGATCTACTCCGGCGGCGTCATCATGAACTTGATCTTCGCCCTGATCGCCTTTCCGCTGGCGTTCAACGCAGGGGTCCCGTTCGATGCGCCGCTCCTCGGCCACGTCGTCCCCGGCAGCGCTGCCTGGTCGGCTGGACTCGAACGTGGGGATCGCATCGCCTCGATCAACGGCAAGAAGGCCTACAGCTTCTCGGTCGTCGGTTACGAGAGCGCCCTGTCCGGCGAGCAGGGGGTCACCGTGCACGTGCAGCGCGGCGAAAAGGAGTTTGACGCCCGCCTGCATCCGAGATTCGATGCGCGACGTGGCTTGAAGAGCACGGGCATCGCGCCGACCTGGGACTACGACGGCACAATCCACCTGACCGATCCCAAAGGACCCGCGGCCAAAGCGGGCCTCCGTGATGGCGACGTTCTGGTCGTCGACTGGGTCGGTGCCGGCGACTACACCCTGGATGAAGCCGGCCGCGAAGCGCTCATGCTGGCCAAGACCCGAGACCCGGAACGGTTTCGAGGGCCGCGCACGGTGATCGTCGAACGAGGCGGGAAGCGACTTCCGCCGATCCAGATCGAGCCAACGCTCGAGAAGACCAAGCGCCCGGTGCTCGGAATCATCGCAGCGCCCACGTTGGTGCTCGGGACGCGGACACTCGGCGATGCCGATCTCGAACGTGCGCTCGCGGCGTTCGGCTTGCAAGCCGGGGACTCCGTCCTATCGATCGTCACAGGATCGAATGCGCGGCCGGTGTTCGATCGCACGACACTCGAAACCGCGCTGAGCCAGGCGACGGCCGAGTCCAAACTGGAGGTCCTGCGCGCCGGAGCCAACGCAACGAGCGACCGCGATGCACGCATCGTCCGCTTAGACATCCCGGAAGACTTTCGTGGCGCCAACGTGGCGCACTTCTTTACGACCGTGGCGCTGGGAGCGGATGGGATCAGCGGGCGCGTCGTCGTCCAGCCTGGACGAGCCGCGGCCAAGGCCGGGCTGAGTTCGGGTGACGAACTCGTGCAAATCGGCAGCCTGGAGATCCACTCCTGGACCGACGTCGTCAAGGCCGTCGCCGCCGCGAACGGGAACGCCGTCAAGCTGCGCTGGCGGCCGGCCAAGGCCAGAGACGACACGACCAAGAGCGCCACGGCGACTCCGTTCGCCCCCTCCGTTCCGAACTACGGGTTCACGACGACTCTGCGCCGGCGACTCGAGACCTATCGCGTCCATGGCCTGACCGGCAGCCTTCGGGCCGGTCTTGTCTGCAGCATGGACACGCTCCGCAACCTCTACCTCACGCTCAAGCGCATGCTCGGCGGAACGGTCTCCGCGGAGAACCTCGGTGGCATCATCACCATCTCGACCGTGAGCTACGACACCGTCAAGGCTGGCTGGCAGAAGTTCCTCTACTTCCTGGCGATCCTGTCGCTCAACCTGGCGTTCATCAATGTGCTGCCGATTCCGGTGCTCGACGGCGGCCAGTTGCTGTTCCTCGTGATCGAAAAGATCAAGGGCTCGCCGGTATCGGTGCGCGTGATGACCTACGCGCAGATTCTGGGCATCGTCATGGTCCTCGGGCTGCTGATCTTCGTCACCTTCAACGACATCATGCGCCTGTTGCGGTGACGCGCGGAGGGAGCCGAGCGTTCGTCACGCTGCTTCGGCTTCGGCTGGTGCCCTCTGCGCTCGCCGACGTGTTGGCCGGCGTTGCCCTCGCCGGCGGAATCGGCACCGTAACGGCGAGCGCCCTCATCCGCACGCTGGTCGCCTCCGCGTGTCTCTACTGCGGCGGCATGGCACTCAATGACGTCGCCGACGCCGAGGAGGATGCCAGGCTCGGCCGGCAGCGCCCCATCGTCATGGACAGAGCCCTCAGACCGCGCGCCGCCCTCCTCGGCGCGTGCTTGCTCGCACTGGGCGTCGTTCTCGCGCCGCACACGCTCGGCTGGCTACCTGCCGCGATCGCTGCGGGCGTTTTGCTCTATGACTTCGGCGCCAAGCGCGTCGTCGCGCTGGGTGCCGTCCTGCTCGGCGCGTGCCGTGTGGGCAACGTCGCACTCGGCTGGTCTGCAGGCGGCGCACCAGCCGCTCCCTTCGTAGCGGTCGGCATGGGCTACGGTGTCTACGTGGCGCTGGCGGTCGTGCACGGCTGGCTCGAGGATCACCCGGCGCTCATCTCGAGCAGCCGACCGTTGCTCGTCGCTGCGGCACTCGCGCCATTCGCTGTGGCGCCGTTCCTCGCGCACCCAGTGCTCGCCAGCCTCGCCGCCACGCCCATCGCGTGGAGTGTCCTCCGCGTCACCAACGCGACGCCCCTGCCAGCCCGCACTGGAACCCTCCTACGCGGGCTCGCACGCTTCACCGCTGCTGTCGGTCTCGGCACGGGCGCATGGATCTGCGGCACTGGGGCCCTTGCGTTGGCTTACGTGCCGCCGTGGATCCTGCGCGGGCGGCGCTGGACGTAAAGCGAACGCTTCTTCCGCCAATTGTGGATCAGAATCTCCTTCCGTGTGTCCCTCACCAGTGAACGCGGATCGCACGAAGCGACTTCCGGGTCATGAACAACAAGGAGACTCCTATGAAATCGCTCTATCTCGGAGCTGTACTCTTAAGCCTGGCCCCATGCAGCCACACCTTCGTGAAAACCCCAGACATCGACATCGCGGCGAGCGACGTGAAGATATCCGGAACGTCACTCCAGATCAGAACCCTCTCCTTCCGGACGAAGAAGCATGGCAAGGACAAGAAGGCCCCCTTCAAACTGAAGAGAGCCGCGATCGTTTTCTACCAGGAGAAGAACGGCAAGCCGGGATATCAACGTGGGGAAGGAGGGGACACGTACGTCAACTCTCGT